>NZ_DIEJ01000255.1:85462-86222 GCF_002418565.1 Achromobacter sp. UBA5777
CGACGACCAGCACGGCAAGGCCGGCAAGGATGAACACGGCTTTGCGCAGCCTGCGCCAGGCTGGGCGCGGGCTGGCGCTGCCCGGCTTGCCGGCGTTCACTGGGGCGCTCCCACGCCGGGCGGCGGAACGGGGGTAGACATGGCGGGCGAATCGTTGGCCGCAGGACCGCCTGTCGCAGGATCGCTTGCCGCAGGACCGCCCGCCGCAGGGTCGCCTGCCGACCCTCCCGCGCCCGGCGGCGATCCCGCCATCACCACTTGCGGCTGCTCATCCCCGCCCCCCAGCGCGACATACAACGACACGCCGTTCTGAAGCTGCGACGCCCGCAGCGTCAGCATCTGCTGCTCTGCATTGAACAATCCGCGCCGCGCGTCGACGACTTCCAGGTAGATCGAGATGCCGTTCATGTAGCGCAGCTCGGCAGTCTCGGCCAGGCGGCGCTGCGCTTGGATCGCCGTTTCCTGCGCGGTCACCTGCTCCTGGAAGCGCTTGCGGTTCTCCAACGCGGTGGCCACTTCGCTGAACGCCGTCTGCACCGTCTTGCGGTAGTTGGCGATCAGTTCGTCGCGCTGCGCCGTGGCAAGATCCACCGCCGCGCGCCGCTGCCCGTAATCAAAGATCGGCCACCCGATTCCCGCGCCGATGTTCCAGATCTGGCTGGGCGACGAAAAGAGGTCCGACAGCTCGGTGGAGGCATAGCCGAACGAACCGGTCAGTGCAATCCGCGGAAACAGGGCCGCGCGCGCCGCGCCGATGTTG
>NZ_DIEJ01000256.1:0-23728 GCF_002418565.1 Achromobacter sp. UBA5777
GCTTGTCCTGCAGGCTGGCGATGTCGGCCAGGTCGAAGCGTGCCAGCAGCGCATGCACCGACGGCGGCAGGGCGTCCATTGCCTGCTGGAAGTACGCGCCAAAGTTGATCTGACCGGACTTGATGCTTTGATAGAGGCTCGCGCCTTCGCTCACCAGCGAGCCGCTGATCACGACCAACGGAAGAATCACCAGCAGCAGCACCAGCAGCAGCGTGATGAGCGCGGCAAGATTGCGTCGGCCGCCAATGCGCACCACCAGGCGGCGCTGCAACGGAGCGAAAAGAATGGCCAGAATGGTGCCCCAGAACACGGCCCCATAGAAAGGCCACAACAGCCAGCCGAACGCGATGGTGACCACCACGAGCAAAAGCACGAAGGTTCTGTAATGCACGCCTGAAGATTCGCTCATGGTGTGTCCAAGGCACGGCATGCGCCGCGAGAGCCGCATTGTACAAAGCGCCGCCTGGCGCCGCTTGCATCGAGACGAGGCTGATCCACGGCTATGGCGCCTTCGAGCCGGCGCTCGCTGCCTGCAGCAGCGTGGCGCGGGCGGCTTCAAGACCGTCGGACTGCGCATTCAGCGCTTGCAGACGCAGGTTCAGTTCCTGTTGCAACGTCGGTTTTGCCACCTTGGTCTGCCCATCCTCGAAGGTGACGTCCGCACCATTGGCAGCCACGAAGTCCGCAATGCCCAGCGCGTCGCGGGCGACCGAGTCCATCCTGGCCGCGGCTTCCATCATGTCGGCGGCCGGCGCTGTCACGGCCTCGTCGTAGACGCCGTCATACACGGGCGCCAGATCGGCGGGCAATGTCAGGGCCGCGCGCGCCTTGTCGGCCTTGCCTCGCGCCGCCTGGACCTGCGCGGCGCTGTCTGCCAGCGTTTTGCGCGCCGCCTGCAGGCTGGCCTTGCGCTCCACGATCTCGCTCACCGACCGGATCGTCTCCACGGACAGCACTTCGCGCAGCGGCGCGGCCGCCTTGGCCATGGCGTCCTGGAAATCCGTCATCACTTCATAGGCGTCGTCGTAATCCCCGATCGCGTCCTTTTCCTGTTTGCTCAACAGGCCGATTGGCACGAGCGTCACGTTGTTCATGCGGACTTGCAGAACTTGTATGAACGCGGCGCGCTCCTGCGGCTCCTTGTTGACGCAGGCCGCCAGCACCAGCATCGAAACCGCCGCCATGCCTGCCACCCCGGCGCGAACCCAACTCATGCGCATCCTTTTGCACTCCGATTCTGCAGATTACGGAAAGATTATCCGGTAGCCCCGACCTTGGGTCCGCATGGGGCGAAATTTGTTGCCATCGAAGCGAGTTGACACAGGGAGAGCGGCGCGCATGCTCCCGGCGCCGGGGTCCTCTAAAATCACGGATTCGGCGGCGTCCTGCCGCCCGCAACATATATTGGTTGACTCCATGACTCAGAATGCTTCCCCCCTGCCCTGGGGTTTCACACTCCCGGACTGCCGCGGCGCGAACGCCTTGCTCCACTTCATGAACGACCTGGCGCGGGTGGTCAACCAGTACCTCGGCCACGGCAAGTTGTCGGAAGAAGCGCTGGCGGACGCCCAGAAAGCCGTGGACGCGCTGCTGGAACGCTATGTGGAGATTGAAGCGGCGCCGGAGGCCTTTGACGACGAGCGCATCGAGCTGGCTTTGGAAACGCTGCCGCAGCCAGACGGCACGACCAGCGCCCAGGTGGCGCTGCGCATGTCGCCCCGTCTGGAAGGCCTGATAATCGAGGCCCAACGCCAGGCCCGTCCCGCGTCGCACTGAAGCGTATTTGCTCGGCCGGATGCCTAGCCGGCCGAAAATGCTTGCATAATCGCGCAATTACCACTATTATCATCGGTTGGATCTGCGCAGTCGTACCCCGGTACGCCATGTCCGCCACGAACTGCCCCCAACAAGCTGGCCGCAAAAAGCGGCTGCCGCAACCGGATCCACTACCCGTAAGCTCTGCGTCCTTGCGAAGTACAACGCAAAATACGCAAACCCAGAGCACCATCGGAAACCACACGCCTTCGCCCGTCCGCCAGTCCGGATCGGCCTGAAGCAGATACACCCACATAACACGTTGCTTTTCCGGAAGCAGCGACGCATGCCGCGGTCCAACCACCGCGAGCGTCAGAGCCAACCCACTCTGTGCGCACCCAGGGCTGCATCGGCGCACGCCAACGCGCCGGCAACCATGCCTGTGTATGGCGCGCCTGCGCCTTGCAGCCCGACCGATGCCCGCCAGGACTGGACGAAGGCATCACCACGCCGGCCCGGCGCGCAAAAAACATGAGAATGCGCAAAAGAACGGCGGCAGCAATGCGTTAGTGTCATGTAACGCCTGTCCAATACATCCGGCGGACAAGGCGCGACACGAATGTGCGCACCATGACAAGACGCAGCTTTTCCAATAACTAGAACCTAAAGAGAACACAACATGAATACTCGTTTCACCACCACCGAACTGATCCGCCGCCCGGCCCATACCCAGCTCGACGACATGCCCATCCACATCGGCGACATCGTCTACCTGAAGCCGGCAAACGGCCCCGAGATCCGCGCCACGGTCATCTTCAACGCGCCGATCAACGGCACCACCACCTACACCACTGAAGTCGTGCCGTGCGGAGCGCCCGCCCAAAAGACGCCCGCCCAGCGCATCCGGTTCCGCCACGAACACGTGCATCGCATCGAACCGGTGCGCCGCAACGCTCGCTAAGCTGACCCAACACCGCCGCGCTTACCCCGCGGCGGTTTGCTTTGTGCGTGATAAATTCCCTGCAACTTCAGCCCGCTGATATCACCATGCAGAACAATCGTCTTGCGGTCCGCATCTGGGACCTTCCCACCCGCCTCTTTCACTGGGGGCTTGTCGTCTGCATCGTCGGCGCGTTCGTCAGCGTGAAGCTGGGCGGCCTGTACATGGACTGGCACGTGCGCTTCGGCTGTACGGCGCTGGGCCTCATCATCTTCCGCGTACTGTGGGGCTTTGCCGGACCGCGCTACGCCCGGTTCGCGCATTTCGTTCGCGGCCCCGGCGCGGTGGCGCGCTACCTGAAGGGCGCCGCCGCGCCCGCCGGCCACAATCCGCTGGGCGCCCTGTCGGTCATGGCACTGCTGCTGGTCGTGGGCTTTCAGGCGGTCAGCGGTCTGTTCACCACCGACGACATCATGACGCAGGGCCCGCTGTTCGGACACGTATCCGAAGCCACCGCCAGCGCCATGACGTCCTGGCACAAGCTCAACGAATGGGTCATCATCGGCCTCGTCGCCCTGCACCTGCTGGCCGTCACCTGGTACGTGGTGGTGCGCCGCAAGCGTCTGGTGCGCGCCATCATCACCGGCAACGTCGACGCCAAGGACGTCCCCGCCGGCACGCCGCCCGCTCAAGACGGCCTGGCCATCTGGCTGCGCGCGCTGTTGCTGGGCGCCTGCGTGACCGGGCTGGTGCTGTGGATACGATCGCTCGAAGTCGTGTCCGACATGTCGTTCTCCTGACCCAGCCCAAGCAAACAGCCCATGAAAAAAAAGCCCCTTGACGGGGCTTTTTGCTTGCCAGGACGACGGGCCGGATCTGACAGCGGCCCGCTGCCTTATTTCTTCTTGCGGTACGAATCGTGGCAGGCCTTGCAGCTGGCGCCGACATCACCGAAGGCCGCGCGCAGCTTGTCCAGATCGCCGGCATCGGCGGCTGCCGACAGTTTCACGATGTTGTCCTGGAACGCCTGCTGCTTCTGCTTGAAGCCCGCGGCGTCGCTCCAGATTTCGGGACGGGCGTCACCGCCTTCCGTACCCGGACCGAAACCCGCCCACGGCAATGCCGACAGCGTCTTCAGCACATCGACGTTGGCCTTGATCTGCGCGGCGTCATAGGGCGCCTGGCCCTTGACCACCGGCGCCATGCGGCCGAAGTGCGAGCCGATCAGTGCAAGCGCCGACTGGCGGTACTTGACGGCGTCTTCGGGCTTGGCGAATTGCGCGGAGGCGGACGTTGCCAGCAGCGGACCCACCGTCATACAGGCCAGCGCAGCGAGCGTGGACAACTTCTTCATTGATTTCTCCCGTAGGTACAACGTGAAAGCCGCGCGCATGACGCGCGCGGCACGGCGACTATACCGCCCGGGCCAGCTCGGCAGCCAGACCAATGTACGAGCGCGGGGTCATCGCCAGGAGGCGGGCCTTCGGCTCTTCAGGCAGCGCCAGGCCCTGGATGAATTCTCGCAGAGCCTCTTCGGTGATGCCCTTGCCACGCGTCAAGGCCTTGAGCTGCTCGTAGGGCTGCGGCAGGCCATAGCGGCGCATGACGGTCTGCACCGGCTCGGCCAGCACTTCCCAGCAGGCGTCGATATCGGCGTCGATGGCAGCCGTGTTGACTTCGAGCTTGCCCAGGCCGCGCATGCAGGCATCCCACGCCACCAGGCAGTAGCCCAGGCCCACGCCGAGATTGCGCAGGACGGTGGAATCGGTCAGGTCGCGCTGCCAGCGGGAGATCGGCAGCTTGTCGGCCAGATGGCGCAGCACGGCGTTGGCCAGACCCAGGTTGCCTTCGGAGTTTTCGAAGTCGATCGGATTGACCTTGTGCGGCATGGTCGACGAACCGACCTCGCCTTCCTTCAGGCGCTGCTTGAAGTAGCCCAGCGCCACGTAGCCCCAGATGTCGCGATCCAGGTCCAGGATGATGATGTTGGCGCGGGTGATCGCGTCGAACAGCGCGGACATCCAGTCGTGCGGTTCGATCTGGATGGTGTGGCGGTTCTGGGTCAGGCCCAGGCCGGTCAGCACGCGCTTGCTGAACTCGGGCCAGTTGATTTCGGGATAGGCGGACAGGTGGGCGTTGTAGTTGCCCGTTGCGCCGTTCAGCTTGGCCAGGGGCTCGACGGCCACGACGGCGGCGATGGCGCGGTTCAGGCGCGCGGCCACGTTGGCGAATTCCTTGCCCAGCGTGGTCGGGCTGGCCGGCTGGCCGTGGGTGCGCGACAGCAGCGGCTGATCGGCGTTGGCGACGGCCAGGTCGTTCAGCTTGGCGGCGACTTCGCGCAGGCGCGGCACCACGACCTGGTCGCGGGCGCGCGACAGCATCAGCGCGTGCGAGGTGTTGTTGATGTCTTCGGACGTGCAGGCGAAGTGGATGAATTCGGCGGCGCGGGCCAGTTCGGCGTCATCGGCGACCTTTTCCTTCAGCCAGTACTCGACGGCCTTCACGTCGTGGTTGGTGACGCGCTCGATATCCTTGATGCGGCCGGCGTCCGCTTCGGAGAAGTTGGCGACCAACTGGGCCAGGCGCGCGCGGGCGGCCTCGGAGAATGCCGGCAGCTCGGGCAGGCCGGCGTCCGACAAGGCGATCAGCCAGGCGACCTCGACTTCGACGCGGTGCGCCATGAAGCCGGCTTCGGACAGCAGACCGCGCAGCGCGTCGCCCCGGGAAGCGTAGCGGCCATCCAGTGGCGAAAGGGCATTAAGTTGGCTCAGCTGATCGGCGATTTGCATGGTCTGGTAGGGAAAAAGCGACGGATGGGAAAACCCGGCGATTTTATCATCCGGGGCCGCCTGACATTGTGGCAAACTGACGAAGATTCCGCCCTGCGGACAATTCCGGCCGTCATACAGCCTGCTATACTTCGGCCGCTTTCCGACTCCGCTTGTGACTCCATGAAACTGATCGGCTCGCTTACCAGTCCCTACGTGCGCAAAGTGCGTATCGTCATGGCCGAGAAAAAGCTGGACTACCGGCTTGAACTCGAAAACGTCTGGTCCGCCGACACGCAGATCCAAACGTACAACCCGCTGGGCAAGGTCCCCTGCCTGGTGATGGAAGACGGCGGCGCCCTGTTCGATTCGCGCGTCATCGTCGAATACGTGGACACCCTGTCTCCCGTCGCCCGGCTGATTCCTCAGCAAGGACGCGATCGCGCAGCCGTCAAATGCTGGGAAGCCATCGCCGATGGCGTCCTGGACGCCTGCGTGACCATCGTCAAGGAAAACCAGCGCCCCGAGGCCCAGCGCAGCCCCGAATGGATCGAACGCCAATACGGCAAGATCCACGCCAGCCTGGACGCCATGAACAAAAGCCTGGGCGACAACGCCCATTGCATGGGCATCAACTACAGCCTCGCGGACATCGCGGTCGGCTGTGCCCTGGGCTACCTCGACCTGCGCTTTGCCACCCTGGACTGGCGCACCGGCCAGCCCAATCTGGCCCGCCTGTACGACAAGCTGTCCCAGCGCCAGTCGTTCATCGACACGGTGCCCAAGACGGCCTGACGGTCGGCCAGAAATGTCCGCAAAAACGCCCGGTTCGACCGGGCGTTTTTTCATCCGGCCGCTTTCCGCGGCCGGTTTTCCGTATAAAGATCAAACCGTCCAGGTCTGCCACGCCTTGAACAGCATGTAAGCCGCGAGTGCGAACAGCAGCGCGGCGAACACGCGCTTGAGCGTCTGTACCGGCAAGCGATGGGCCATGCGCGCACCCAGCGGCGCCGTCAGCACGCTGGTGCAGACCAGCGCCAGCAGTGCCGGCCAGTAAATGAAGCCGAGCATCCCCGGATACGTCTGGGCTTCGTTCAGGCCCGAAACGATATAACCGACGCTGTTGGCCAGCGCGATGGGAAAACCCAGCGCCGCCGAGGTCGACACCGCATTGTGCAGGGCCACGTTGCACCAGACCATGAACGGCACGGACAGAAAGCCGCCCCCGGCGCCGACCAGGCCCGACAGGAAGCCGATGCCCGCCCCCGCCGCGCTGGTGCCGACCACGCCCGGCATCTGGCGCGTGGGCTTGGGCTTCTTGTTGCGCAGCATGCTCCAGCCGGAGTAGCCGACGAACAACGCGAAGAACAGCGACAGCCACAGCGTGCTCAGCGCGGCGAACACCGCGCCGCCCGACAGCAGCCCGCCGATGATGATGCCCGGCGCCATCGCCGCGACGATGCGCCACTTGATGGTGCCCCGCTGCTGGTGGGCGCGCACGCTGGAAACGGAGGTAAAGAGGATCGACGTCATGGACGTGGCGATCGCCGCATGCACCACCAGGTCGGCCGGCATGCCCTGCCAGGTGAACAGCATCGTCAAGAACGGAACCAGCAGCATGCCGCCGCCAATGCCCAACAGGCCCGCGGCAAAGCCGACCACTCCGCCCAACACCAGCAGGCAGATCACCATCGTCACATCCACAACCGTCTCCTCAGTTTTATTGTCATGAACAAGGCCCCGCGGGCATGGCTCCGGGGGGCCTTGGTTACGTGCAGCGGGGCATTCTTAAATAATGATCCCGCCACCCAGGCAAACCTCGCCATCGTATAGCACTGCCGACTGCCCGGGCGTCACCGCCCATTGCGGCTCGGTGAAATCCAGCGAAAACGTCTCGAGCGCCGCATCGCCCAGGCGGCACGCCGCGTCGGCCTGCCGATAGCGGGTCTTGGCGCCGTAGGCGCCCGCTGCCGGCGGGTGGCCGGCCACCCAGCTCGCGTCCTGCGCCTTCAGCTCGGCAGACAGCAGCCAAGGATGGTCATGCCCCTGCACGACGTACAGCACGTTGCGTTCCAGATCCTTGCGCGCCACATACCAGGCCTCGGCCGTGCCGTCGTCCCGCTGGCGGCCCTTGACGCCGCCCACGCCCAGCCCCTTGCGCTGGCCCAGCGTGTAGAACGACAGGCCTTCGTGGCGGCCGACCTTCTGCCCTTCGGGCGTCAGGATGGGCCCGGGCTCGGTGGGCAGGTAACGGTTCAGGAATTCCCGGAACGGCCGCTCGCCGATGAAGCAGATTCCGGTGGAATCCTTCTTGGCGGCGTTGTGCAGGCCGATCTCGTGCGCGATGCGCCGCACTTCGGTCTTGTGGATCTCGCCCAGCGGAAACAGCGTGCGCGACAACTGCGCCTGGTTCAGGCGATGCAGGAAGTAGCTCTGGTCCTTGGATGCGTCCAGCGCTTTGAGCAACTGGAACTGCGAGCCGCCGCCCTCGGCGGGCACTTCACGCACGCGGGCGTAATGGCCGGTCGCGATGTGTTCCGCGCCCAGCGCCATGGCGTGGTCCAGGAACGCCTTGAACTTGATCTCGGCATTGCACAGAACGTCGGGGTTGGGCGTACGGCCAGCCGAGTATTCGCGCAGGAAATCCGCGAACACGCGGTCCTTGTATTCGGCGGCGAAGTTGACGTATTCGAACTCGACGCCGACCAGGTCGGCGACGCTCGCGGCGTCCAGGAGATCCTGGCGGGTGGAGCAGTATTCGGAATCGTCGTCGTCTTCCCAGTTCTTCATGAACAGGCCGACGACCTCGTAGCCTTGCTGTTTGAGCAGCCAGGCGGTGACCGAAGAATCGACCCCGCCGGACATGCCGACGACAACGCGACCTTTCTTGGTGGATGTTTGACTCATGATGCGGCTATTTTAGATCGGACAAGGCGTCTTCCCGCGGCTGCGGTTCGGCGGCGCGCGACACTTCCATCAGCCAGGCGCGGAAGGCCTGCAGGGTGGGCAGATTGGCTTTCTGCTCGGGGTAGCACAGGTAATACCCCATCCGCGCACGGATCGGCAGTTGCATCGCGATGGCCAGCTTGCCGTCACGCAGCTCGTCCTCGATCAGGCAGCGCGGGATCAGCGCCACGCCGAAACCCGCCGCCGCAGCCTGCGAGAGCAGTGCGTATTGATCGAACCGGGCGCCTTCCAGGCTGCGCCGCGTGTCGCAGCCGGCCTGCTCGAACCAGTCGCGCCAGCCCTCCAGGGCAGACGTATGGTGCAGCAGCGGATACGCCAGCAGGTCTTCGGGCGACTGGCACCCGCCCGCGATCAGGCGGGGACTACAGACCGGCAGGATCTCACGGCCCACGATGTAGTCCGCGCCGCTGCCGGGCCACAGCCCCTCGCCGAAGCGCACGGCGGCGTCCAATTCGGGCGTGGAGAAGTCGTAGCCCTGGCGATGCGGCAGGAATTCCACGTGGATGTCGGGCCGCAGGCGCATGAAGGCCGTCAGCCGCGGAATCAGCCACCGCGCGCCAAACGTCGGCATACAGGTCAGGTTGAGCGTGCCGCCGCGCCCCTGGTGCGCGATCAGTTCTACAGTGGCCGCTTCGATCTGGCCGAGACCAGCTTGGATCTTGGCCAGATAGCTGCGGCCTGCTTCGGTCAGAACCAGGCCTTGCCTGATTCGTAGGAATAGTTCAACGCCGACGAACTCTTCCAGATGTTTCACCTGTTTACTCACGGCCCCCTGCGTCACGCACAATTCCTGCGCGGCACGCGTGAAACTGCTGTGCCGGGCGGCAACTTCGAACGCCTGGAGATCCGTTAAAGAGGGACAGAAACGCCTCATCTGCAGCCCCCACCGAATGTGGGGCTCCCTTGCCCTGCGGGCATGATGACGGCAAAGGCCGAGGCGACGAATGTTACAAAAGAGTAACGCTGGCGAGGGCCTGCCGAAAAGAGGTATGAAAAAAAGTCATAGCTTACGGAGAATCTTTCGTTTGCGCAAACCTGGCCGCCAGGAAAGAATCGTCGGGTTTGCGTCTGCCTTTGCGCATCCGCTGTTCATTCATTAGTAGGGGAATTCATGCAACGCCGTAATGTAGTCCTGGGCCTGTGTGTCGCCGCCGCGACCCTGGCCACGCCGCTGACCTCGGGTATCGCGCACGCTGAAGATGCGTATCCCAGCAAGCCCATCCGCCTGATCGTTCCCTTCCCGCCCGGCGGCACCACCGACATCGTCGGCCGCCTGTTCGCCGACAAGCTGGGCAAGGAACTGGGCCAGACCGTCGTCGTGGAAAACCGCGGCGGCGCCGGCGGCTCGATCGGCAGCGCCTTCGTCGCCAGCAGCGCGCCGGACGGCTACGTCCTGGGCATCGCCACCGTCAGCACGCACGGCATCAACCCGGCCATCTACCCGAACCTGCCGTTCGATGGCGAGAAGGACTTCACGCCCGTCTCGAACCTGGCTGCCGTGCCGAACATCATGACCATCAACCCGAAGGTCCAGGCCAAGACCATCGCCGAGTTCATCACGCTGGCCAAGAGCCAGCCCGGCAAGCTGACGTACGCGTCGGCCGGCAACGGTTCTGTCTCGCACATGATGGGCGAACTGTTCAAGATGGCCTCGGGCACCGACCTGATGCACGTGCCGTACCGTGGCGTGGGCCCCGCGCTGAACGACGCGCTGGCCGGCCAGGTCGACGTCATGTATGACAACCTGCCCTCCACGCTGCCGCACGTCCAGTCCGGCCGCCTGATCGCCATGGCCGTCGCCTCGCCGCAGCGCGTCGCCTCGCTGCCCAACGTGCCCACGTTCGCCGAAGCCGGTCTGCCGGCCGTGAACGACGCGTCGTGGTTCGGTCTGGTTGCCCCGGCCAAGCTGCCGGCCCCCGTGCTGGCCAAGCTGAACGCCGCCGTCCAGAAGGTCAGCGCCGAAGAAGACGTCAAGAGCCGCCTTGCAGCCCTCGGCGCCTCGCCGGCTGCCAACACCTCGGCCGAATTCGGCGCGCAGATCTCGGCTGAAATCGCCAAGAACAAGCGCATCGCCAAAGAAGCCAACGTGAAGATCGACTAACCGGTCTTCGGTCCTCGCGTGCCCGTGGCGCGCGAGGACCTCCGATTCACGAACGCAGTACCCCCTTATGCGACTTACCCAGCCCCTGTCCTACCGCTTCGACCTCCCGCAGCACTATCCCGATTCGGAAATCTCGGTCCCTCTTGTGCTGGATTCCCCGCACAGCGGCACGACCTACCCCCCCGATTTCGCCGCCGCGGTGGACTTTGGCGCCTTGCGCACGGCCGAGGACACCTGGGTTGACGATCTGTGGGGCGACGCCATCGAGATGGGCGTGCCGATGATCGCCGCGGCGTTTCCGCGCGCCTATATCGACGCCAACCGCGCCGCCGACGAGATCGACGAATTGCTGCTGGACGCGGCATGGCCCGACGCCATCAACGCCTCGCCCAAGGTCAAGCTGGGCAAGGGTCTGATCTGGCGCATGCTCGATGACGGCACCCCGCTGTACAACCGCAAGCTCACGGTGGACGAAGTGCGCCATCGCATCGATGCCTGCTGGAAGCCCTATCACGCCGCGCTCGGCCAGGTGCTGGACAACGCCCACCGCAAGTTCGGCAAGGTCTGGCACATCAACTGCCACTCGATGCCCAGCGTGGCCGGCGCCTTCGCCACCGATCGCCCGGGCCTGGTCCATCCCGACTTCGTGCTGGGTGACCGCGACGGCAGCACCAGCGATCCGGCCTTCCGCGAATTCATCGCCGCCTGGCTGCGCGAGCGCGGCTACAACGTCACCGTGAACGATCCCTACAAGGGCGTCGAATTGGTGCGCGCGTTCGGCCGCCCGCAAGAAGGCCGCCACAGCCTGCAGATCGAGATCAACCGCAAGCTCTACATGGACGAAGTGTCGCTTCGTCCGACCGACAACTACGGCCGCCTGAAGGCCGATCTGCGCGACCTCACCGCCGCGCTGATCACCTGGACCCGCGCGCAGACGGCATAAGCAACGCCGTCCGTCCACGCGCCGGGTTGCAAGACCCCTGCCCCATGGTTCGCCATGGGGTTTTTTTTGGGCCGCGCGCAAGCGGCCAAAACGGGGGAGGCGGGAGAGCGCACATTCCGTGTATAACTACGGCGAACCTTCTGAGGAGAGGCGTCGATGCACATCGGGATACCTAAGGAAACCCGAGACGGGGAAACCCGTGTCGCAGCAACACCGGAGACCGTCAAGAAGTACGTGGGCGGCAAGCACACCGTCGTTGTGGAAAGTGGAGCCGGCGCTGCCGCCCGCTATCTCGATGATGCCTATGTCGCAGCGGGCGCCACGCTCGGTTCAGCCCAGGATGCCCTGGGCGCCGAACTGGTCATGAAGGTTCGCGCACCCGCCGCTGAAGAATTGCCCCGCATGAAGCCCGGCGCGGTGGTGGTTGGCATGCTCGATCCCTTCGACGCCGAAGGTCTGGCGCAGATGGCCGCCGCCGGCCTGACCGGCTTCGCGCTGGAAGCCGCGCCGCGCATCACGCGCGCGCAAAGCCTGGACGTGCTGTCGTCGCAAGCCAACCTGGCCGGCTACAAGGCCGTGCTGCTTGCGGCCCATCACTACGGCCGGCTGATTCCCATGATGATGACCGCCGCCGGCACCTTGAAAGCCGCGCGCGCGGTCGTCCTGGGCACCGGCGTGGCGGGCCTGCAAGCGATCGCCACCGCCAAGCGGCTGGGCGCGGTGGTCGAAGCCTCCGACGTGCGGCCCGCCGCCCGCGAACAGGTGGAATCGCTAGGCGCCAAGTTCATCGACGTGCCGTTCGAAACCGACGAAGAGCGCGAGATCGCGCAAGGCACGGGCGGCTACGCGCGGCCCATGCCGCCCGCGTGGATGGCGCGCCAGGCCGCGCTGGTGTCCGAACGCTGCAAGCAGGCCGATATCGTCATCACCACCGCGCTGATCCCAGGACGCCCCGCCCCCACGCTGGTTTCGGCGGACACGGTCGCGGCCATGAAGCCGGGCTCCGTGCTGGTCGATCTTGCCGTCGAACGCGGCGGCAACTGCCCGCTCTCGGAAAAAGGGCAGATCGTCGAAAAGCACGGCGTGACGATCATCGGGCTGACCAATCTGCCTGGCCTGGTCGCCACCGACGCCTCGGCGCTCTACGCGCGCAACATCCTGGATTTCCTGAAGCTCATCATCAATGCGGACGGCGCGCTGGCGATCCAGCGCGACGATGAAATCGTGGCGGCCTGCCTGGTGTGCGAAGGCGGCAATGTGACGCGGAGGACGTGACCATGGAAGCGATCAACCCCACCCTGATGAATCTCATCATCTTCGTGCTGGCCATCTATGTCGGCTACCACGTGGTCTGGAACGTCACGCCCGCGCTGCACACGCCGCTCATGGCAGTCACCAATGCCATTTCCGCGATCATCATCGTCGGCGCGATGCTGGCCGCCGCGCTGACCGAAGGCGGACTGGCGCGCGGCATGGGCGTCTTCGCCGTGGCGCTGGCCGCCGTCAACGTGTTTGGCGGATTTCTCGTGACGCGGCGCATGCTTGAAATGTTCAAGAAGAAGGACCGCAAGCCGGGCAAGGAGGAAGCGAAATGATCTCGCTGAACCTCGTCACCCTGCTTTACCTGATTGCCTCGGTCTGCTTCATCCAGGCGCTCAAGGGCCTGTCCCACCCCACCACCTCGCGCCTGGGCAATGCCTTTGGCATGGCCGGCATGGCGATCGCCGTGGTGACCACCGCGGCGCTCATCATCGGACTGGCGCGCAGCGGCACGGCCACGATCGGGCTGGGCTGGGTCGTGCTGGGGCTGCTGGTCGGCGGTTCCATCGGCACGCTGATGGCCAAGCGTGTCGAGATGACCAAGATGCCCGAGCTGGTCGCCTTCATGCACAGCATGATCGGCCTGGCGGCGGTCGCGATCGCCGTGGCGGTGGTGGCCGAGCCGCACGCCTTCGGCATCGCGCCGCCCGGCATGGCCATCCCGACCGGCAATCGTTTCGAGCTCTTCATCGGCACGTTCGTGGGCGCCATCACGTTCTCGGGCTCCGTCATCGCCTTCGGCAAGCTGTCCGGCAAATACAAGTTCCGGCTGTTCCAGGGCGCGCCGGTGGTGTTCCCCGGCCAGCACATGCTGAATCTGGCGCTGGCGCTGGCGATGCTGGGTTGCGGCCTGTGGTTCATGCTCACGCAGGAATGGACGCCCTTCATCATCATGACGCTCATCGCCTTCGTGCTGGGTGTGCTGATCATCATCCCGATCGGCGGCGCGGACATGCCGGTGGTGGTGTCGATGCTGAACAGCTATTCCGGCTGGGCGGCGGCGGGCATCGGCTTCTCGCTGAACAACCCCATGCTGATCATCGCCGGCTCGCTGGTGGGCTCATCGGGCGCCATCCTGTCCTACATCATGTGCAAGGCAATGAACCGGTCGTTCTTCAACGTGATCCTGGGCGGCTTTGGCGGGCAAACGGGCGGCGGCGCGGCGGCAGGCGACGCGCAGCAGCGCAGCGTCAAGTCGGGCAGCCCGGACGACGCGGCGTTCCTGATGACCAACGCCGAAAGCGTCACCATCGTGCCGGGCTATGGCCTGGCTGTCGCGCGGGCCCAGCATGCGCTGAAGGAACTGGCCGAAAAGCTGACTGCGCGGGGGGTGACCGTAAAGTACGCGATCCATCCGGTGGCCGGCCGCATGCCCGGCCACATGAACGTGCTGCTGGCCGAGGCCGAAGTGCCCTACGACCAGGTCTTCGAAATGGAAGACATCAATAGCGAGTTCGGCCAGACCGACGTGGTGCTGGTGCTGGGCGCGAACGACGTGGTCAACCCGGCCGCCAAGAACGATCCCAAGTCGCCCATCGCCGGCATGCCCATCCTCGAAGCCTACAAGGCGCGCACGGTCATCGTGAACAAGCGCTCCATGGCCTCGGGCTATGCCGGGCTGGACAACGAACTGTTCTACATGGACCGCACGATGATGGTCTTCGGCGACGCCAAGAAGGTGCTCGAAGACATGGTCAAGGCCGTGGAGTAACCACAACGCCAGGCGCTGCGCGGGCGGCTAGCCCTGCGCAGCGCGGCGCAACTGCTCGTCGACCACTTCGACCCAATGGCGCACCGGCGTATCGGTGCCGCTTTGCAGATGGCCGATGCACCCGATGTTGGCCGACAGGATCACGTCGGGACTGCCCACCGCAATGGCGCCCAGCTTGCGGTCACGCAATTCCAGCGCGATGTCCGGATTCAATACCGAATACGCGCCCGCCGAGCCGCAGCACAGATGCTTATCCGCGAACGGCTGCAGCTCGAAACCCAGGTCGACCAGCAGTTGCTCCGACAACGGCCGCAGTCCCTGCCAGTGCTGCAATGTGCACGGCGGGTGAAACGATGCCCGCGTGCCGGCCGGCAGGCGCGACCGCAGCATGTCGGCGTGCGGCGCGAGGATCTCCGCCACGTCCTTCACCAGCGCCACGATGTCGGCGGCTTTCTGCGCATACGCCGCGTCGTGGCGCAGATGGTGCGCGTATTCCTTGACCATGGCGCCGCAGCCCGAGGCATTCATGACGATGGCCTCGACCTTGCCGTCCTGCACGAGCGGCCACCACGCGTCGACGTTGGCGCGCATCTGCGCCACGGCTTCGTCCTGCGCGTCCAGGTGGAAACTGACCGCGCCGCAGCAGCCGGCGCCCGGCGCGATACGCGCCCCGATGCCCACGGCATCCAACACGCGGATGGTGGCGGCGTCGATGGTGGGCATCATGGCCGGCTGCACGCAGCCCGCCAGCATCAGTACCTGGCGATCGTGTCGCGCCACCTGCGGCAGCGGTCCGGCATCGCGGCGTTCCGGCACCTTGCGCCGCAGGGTCTGGGGCAAGACGCCGCGCAGGCTCTGGCCCAGACGCATGGCCGGCGCGAACATCGGCGACAGCATTGCCTTGCGCAGCAACGTGCGTTTGGTCTTGTCGCTCCACGATCGCTCCACGCGCTCGTCCACGATCTTGCGGCCGATGTCGACAAGATGGCCGTACTCGACGCCGGACGGGCAGGTGGTCTCGCAATTGCGGCAGGTCAGGCAGCGGTCCAGATGCTGCTGCGTGGATTGCGTGGGCTCCTTGCCCTCCAGCACCTGCTTGATGAGATAGATGCGTCCGCGCGGACTGTCCAGTTCGTCGCCCAGAACCTGATAAGTCGGACAGGTGGCCGTGCAGAATCCGCAATGCACGCAGCGGCGCAGAATCGCGTCCGCCTCGTTGCCCAGATCGGTGCCGCTCGCCCAGGAGGCCAGATTGGTTTGCATGATGTCCTACAGCTCCAGGACCAGGCGGCCGGGATTGAAGAGGCCGGCGGGATCAAGTTCCTGCTTCAGCCTGCGGGTGATTGCGCCGACGCCGGGCGCGAGCGGATGGAACACGCCATCGGCGGGCGGCGGGGTATCGGCGGGCCGGAACAAGGTCGCGTGACCGCCATGTTGGGCCGCCCTATCGCGCAGCACGGCGGCATCGTGCGGACCGCACAACCATCGCTGGCCGCCGCCCCACTCCACCAGCGTCGGGCCCAGTTCCAGATCCGCGGTGGTTGGCGGCAGGGCAAGCCGCCACAATGGCCGGTCTGGCGCAAAGAACGGGTGCGTCTGCTCGCGCAACGACCGCCACCATGCGTCGGCCGCATCCGGCTCAAGCACGTCGCCACCGATCAGCGCGCGCGCGCTCGCCAACGCCGGCGGCGCGCCCGAAAGCCGCACCATCGTCATGCCTTCTCCGCCCTCGCCTGTCCAGCTCGATGCCGAGATCGGCAGCGGCTTGCCGCGCCAGAAGGCAAAGTTGGCCAGCGCCTGCGCCTGCGTCGCAGGCAACGCCAGCGTCATCTCTTGCATCGGCTTGGGCACGACCTTGAGCGACACCTCCAGGATGGCGCCGAAGATGCCGTGCGAGCCGGCCAGGAGGCGCGACACGTCATAGCCCGCCACGTTCTTCATGACCTCGCCGCCGAAGGACAGGACGCGCCCGTCCGAATCCAGCAGTTGCGCACCGAGCACAAAATCCTTCAAGGCGCCGGCGCTCATGCGGCGCGGGCCGGACAGGCCGGCCGCGACGCAGCCGCCCACCGTCGCGGTCGGCGCAAAATGCGGCGGTTCGAAAGCCAGCATCTGGCCGTGCTCGGCAAGCGCGGCCTCCAGTTCGGCCAGCGGCGTGCCGGCGCGCACCGTCACCACGAGTTCAGACGGGTGGTAACTGACGATGCCGCGGTACGGCGTCATATCCAGCAAGCAATGGCCATCCTGCGGCCTCACGGGACGGTAGTTACCGTAGAACCGCTTGCTGCCGCCGCCCATCACGAACAGGGGTTTGTGGCCGGCACGGGCCGTCATGACCTGGTCGCACAATTCCGACAGGACAAAATCCATAGGGGATACGTCCTAGAAGCGGGCGAGATCGGGGAAGCGCAGTTCTCCCGCATGGACGTGCATCTTGCCGTATTCGGCGCAGCGGGCCAGCGTGGGGATGACCTTTTCAGGATTCAGCAGGCACGGCGGATCAAAAGCCCGCTTGACTGCCAGGAACGCGTCGAGTTCTTCGCGAGAGAATTGCACGCACATTTGATTTATCTTCTCCATTCCCACACCGTGCTCTCCGGTCACGGTTCCTCCCACTTGCACGCACAGCTCAAGAATGGCCGCACCGAATTTCTCGGCGCGCTCCACCTCGTCCGGCTTATTCGAATCGAACAGGATCAGCGGATGCAGATTGCCGTCGCCGGCATGAAAGACGTTGGCGCATCGCAGGCCGAATTCGTCTTCCATCTGTTCAATGGCGCCCAGTACGCGCGCCAGATGACGGCGCGGAATCGTGCCGTCCATGCAGTAGTAATCGGGCGACACGCGCCCGGCAGCGGGAAACGCATTCTTGCGCCCCGCCCAGAATTTCAAGCGTTCCGCCTCGGATGCCGACACCTGGCAACGCGTGGCGCCGGCTTGCCGGAACACGGCCTCCATGCGCGCGATCTCGTGCGCCACCTCTTCGGGTGTGCCGTCCGATTCGCATAGCAGGATGGCCTGCGCGTCCATGTCGTAGCCCGCGCGGACAAACGGCTCCACCATATGCGTGGCACGCCGGTCCATCATTTCAAGTCCCGCGGGAATCATGCCCGCAGCAATCACTTGGGTGACCGCGTTGCCTGCCGCCTCGACGCTGGAAAAACTGGCCATGACGACCTGCTGGCAGGCCGGCTTCGGGATGAGCTTGACGGTCACTTCGGTGACGACGCCCAGCATGCCCTCGGACCCGACGAACACGGACAACAGGTCCAGTCCGGGCGCGTCCGGCGCGTGCGATCCCAGTTCGACCACGTCGCCGTCAATCGTGACCACGCGCACGCGCAGCACGTTGTGCACGGTCAGACCGTATTTCAGGCAATGTACGCCCCCGGAGTTTTCCGCGACGTTGCCGCCAATGGAGCACGCGATCTGGCTCGATGGGTCCGGCGCGTAGTACAGCCCATACGGCGACACGGCTTCGGAGATAGCAAGATTGCGCACGCCCGGCTCGACGATGGCGGTCGTGCTGGCCAGGTCGATATGCTTGATCCGATTGAATTTGGACAGCCCCAGCAACACGCCCTGGCTGTGCGGCATGGCGCCGCCCGACAATCCCGTTCCGGCGCCGCGCGCAACAATAGGCGCGTTCAGGCGCTTGCAGATGCGCATGATGGCCTGCACCTGCGCTTCCGTTTCAGGCAAGGCAACGACCGCGGGAATCGAGCGGTAAAGGGATAGGCCATCGCATTCGTAAGGACGGGTGTCCTCTTCGCGATAAAGCACACAGTGCGCGGGCAACGCGGCCGACAACGCCTCGATGAGCTGCTGCTGCGAATAAGGCGCCTGCACTTGTGCCAGGCCGGTTTCGACCAGTGAATTCATGAGCGCAACAATAGCGCGTGTGCCCATGTTAATCAGGCCGGGATTTACCCGCACCTGACGCATTTACCGGCATTTGCGGCCAGTTCATACGTAACCGGCCGTAAACCGTGAAGCAGCCTGTCGCGTAAAAGCAGCAGGCGCTGACGGAACGAGGGAGGCGTTGGCGGCCTCCCCCTGCTGATTACCAGGACACGATCTTGCCCGGATTCAGGATGTTGTTCGGGTCAAACGCGTGCTTCAGACTGCGCATCAGATCCAGCGCGTCTTCGCCGTGTTCTTCCGCCATGAACTGCATCTTGTGCAGGCCGACACCATGCTCACCCGTGCAGGTGCCGTCAGCTGCGATGGCGCGGCGCACGAGGTTGTGATTGATGGCTTCGGATTCCTGCCATTCCTGCGCGCTGTCGGCGTCCAGCAGCATCAGCACGTGGAAGTTGCCGTCGCCCACGTGACCGACGATGGTGTACGGGAAGCTTGCGCGGTCCAGTTCCTCGACGGTGTCGCGCACGCAATCGGCCAGGCGCGAGATCGGCACGCAGACGTCGGTCGTGCTGGCGCGGCAGCCGGGACGCAACTGCAGGCCCGCAAAATACGCGTTGTGGCGTGCGGTCCAGAGGCGGCTGCGGTCTTCGGGGCGTTCGGCCCATTCAAAGTCCATGCCGCCGTGCTCGGCCGTGATGGCCTGCACGGTTTCGGCCTGCTCCTGCACGCCGGCGGGACTGCCGTGGAATTCAAATACCAGCAGCGGCGTTTCACGCAGGGTCAGCTTGCTGTGCAGGTTGACGGCACGCACGCTGGCGGCATCCATGAACTCAACGCGCGCGATCGGCACGCCCATCTGGATGATCTCGATCACGCTCTGTACGGCGGCGTCCAGCGTCGGGAAATTGCAGACGGCGGCGGACACGGCTTCGGGCTGCGGATACAAGCGCACGGTCACTTCGGTGATGATGCCGAGCGTGCCCTCGCTGCCCACGAAAATGCGCGTCAGGTCGTAGCCGGCCGACGACTTGCGGGCGCGGCCCGCGGTGCGGATGATGCGGCCGTCCGCGGTGACGACGGTCAGCGACATGACGTTTTCGCGCATCGTGCCGTAGCGCACGGCGTTGGTGCCCGACGCGCGGGTGGCGGCCATGCCGCCCAGGCTGGCGTCGGCGCCCGGGTCGATCGGAAAGAACAGACCGGTGCTGCGGATTTCTTCATTGAGCTGCTTGCGCAGCACGCCGGCCTGCACCGTGGCGGTGAGATCTTCGGCGTTGATGGCGAGGACCTTGTTCATCTGCGAAAGGTCCAGGCTGATGCCGCCCTGGATCGCAAGAATGTGGCCTTCGAGGGACGAGCCGGCGCCGTACGGGATCAAGGGAACGCGATGCTCGTTGCACACCTTGGCGACGAATGCGACATCTTCCGTCGAGTGCGCGAAGACCACGGCGTCGGGCAGCAGGGCCGGGTAAGGCGATTCGTCGCGGCCATGGTGTTCGCGCACGGCGGCCGATTCCGACAGGCGGTCGCCAAAGTGCGCACGCAGGGCATCCAGACAGGCGGCCGGAACCGCGCGGCGCAACGATTCGGCGTGCAAGGGAGCGTTCATGATCTCGTGGTTTCCCGGGTTCGATAATCCGAATATTCTACGCCGCCTCGCGTGCTGCGCCGCACACCGCCCCAGGCTGACGGTGCGCGGCGCGCATCCCCCTCGTTTTTGGGAAATCGCTTGGCGGATTTACTTGCCGGAGGTCAGCGCAACGCGGCGGCGTTCGCGCACGGCCTGCGCCAGGCGCTCCAGCACGGCGACCGACGCATCCCAGTCGATGCAGCCGTCGGTGATGCTCTGGCCGTACACCAGCGGCTGGCCCGGCACCATGTCCTGGCGGCCGCCCAGCAGATGGCTTTCAACCATGACGCCGACCAGACGCGCATCGCCGGCTTCCATCTGGCGCGCCACGTCTTCGACGACGAGCGGCTGGTTCTCGGGCTTCTTGCTGCTGTTGGCGTGGCTGGCGTCAACCATGATGCGCTGCGCGAGACCGGCCTTGGACACGTCCTGGCAAGCGGCGTCCACGCTGGCCGCGTCGTAATTCGGCGTCTTGCCGCCGCGCAGGATGACGTGGCAGTCCTCGTTGCCCGCCGTGGACACGATGGCCGAATGGCCGCCCTTGGTCACCGACAGGAAATGGTGCGGCTGCGAGGCCGCCTTGATCGCATCGACGGCGATCTTCACGTTGCCGTCCGTGCCGTTCTTGAATCCCACCGGACACGACAGGCCCGAGGCCAGCTCGCGGTGCACCTGGCTTTCCGTCGTGCGCGCCCCGATCGCCCCCCAGGAGACCAGATCCGCGATGTACTGCGGCGTAATCATGTCCAGGAACTCGCATCCCGCCGGCAAGCCCATGCTGTTGATATCCAGCAGCAGTTCGCGAGCGACGCGCACGCCCTTGTTGATGTCGAAGCTGCCGTCCAGGTCGGGATCGTTGATCAGGCCCTTCCAGCCCACGGTCGTGCGCGGCTTCTCGAAGTAGACGCGCATCACGATTTCCAGGTCGGCGCTCAGGCGGTCGCGCACGGGCTTCAGACGCTTGGCGTATTCGATGGCGGCGCGCGTGTCGTGGATGGAACACGGACCGATCACGACGATCATGCGATCGTCCATGCCGTGCAGGATGCGGTGCATGCCTTGCCGCGCGGCGAAGACGGTCTCGGACGCCTCCTTGGTGCACGCGAACTCGCGCATCACGTGCGAGGGCGGATTCAGTTCCTTGATTTCTCGAATACGAAGGTCATCGGTGTTGTGCGACACGGTACTGCTCCTGGGTTGCCCGCCACGGCGGCATAAAAAAAGCCGCCAGATTCGCTGGCGGCTTTTTTGGGGGGATTCTGTCCAAACTTCAGATTGAGCGCGTCCCTTCCTCCGCCAGCGGCTTCAGAAAACCAAAAAAATAAAAATAAAAGGCGGGGGACGCGAATTTCATGGGGACCGACTCTAGCACAGTTTATTGAGGGCGTCACGCCGGATTTTTGCCGGATGCCGCCCCCATTTTTGGCATCAGGCCGTGCCGCCGACCGTCAGGCCTTCCATGCGGACCGTCGGCATGCCCACGCCGACGGGCACGCTCTGGCCGTCCTTGCCGCAGGTGCCCACGCCAGAATCCAGTTGCAGGTCGTTGCCGATCATGGTGACGCGGTTCATGGCGTCGGGGCCATTGCCGATGAGCGTGGCGCCCTTGACCGGATACGTGACCTTGCCGTCTTCGATCATGTAGGCCTCGGAGGCCGAGAACACAAACTTGCCGTTGGTGATGTCGACCTGGCCGCCGCCGAAGTTGACGGCATACAGGCCCCGCTTGACCGAAGCCACGATTTCGTCGGCGGGCTTGTCGCCGGCCAGCATGTACGTGTTGGTCATGCGCGGCATGGGCAGGTGCGCGAAGGACTCGCGGCGGCCGTTGCCGGTGGCGGCGGTCTTCATCAGGCGCGCATTCAGCGTGTCCTGCATGTAGCCGCGCAGAATGCCGTCTTCGATCAGGACATTGCGCTGCGTGGCATTGCCTTCGTCGTCGATGTTGAGCGAACCGCGGCGGTCGGGAATCGTGCCGTCGTCGATCACGGTGACGCCCTTGGACGCCACGCGCTCGCCGATGCGGCCGGAGAACACGCTGGATCCCTTGCGGTTGAAGTCGCCTTCCAGGCCATGGCCGACGGCTTCGTGCAGCAGGATGCCGGGCCAGCCCGAGCCCAGGACCACCGTCATTTCGCCGGCCGGTGCGGGACGCGCCTCGAGGTTGACCATGGCTTCGTGCACGGCGCGCTCGACATAGCCCTGCAGCATCTCGTCGGTGAAGTAGGCCAGGCCCAGCCGGCCACCGCCGCCGGCGTGACCCATTTCGCGACGGCCATTGCGTTCGGCAATCACGGTGAGCGACAGGCGCACCAGGGGACGCACGTCTGCGGCCAGGCGGCCGTCGCTGCCCGCGACCAGCACCACATCGTATTCCGCGCCCAGTCCGGCCATGACCTGGATCACGTGGGGATCGCGCGCCCGCGCCATGCGCTCGATGCGCTCGAGCAGCGCGACCTTTTCGGGCGCGCTGAGGCTGGCGACGGGGTCGATGTCCGCATACAGGCTGCGGCCCATCTCGGCTTCGACGTGGGCGGCGACCTTGACCTTGCCGGCGCCGCGGCGCGCGATACCGCGCACGGCGTGCGCCGAGGACAGCAGCGCGTCGGGCGACAGGGAATCAGAATAGGCGAATGCGGTCTTTTCGCCGCTGACGGCCCGCACACCCACGCCCTGGCTGATGGAGAAACTGCCCGTCTTCACAATCCCTTCTTCGAGGCTCCAGCCTTCGCTGCGCGTGTACTGGAAGTACAGGTCGGCGTAATCGACCTTGTGGGTGAAGATTTCACCCAGTGCCCGCGCCATGTCCGCTTCGGTCAGACCCCAGGGGTCGAGTAGAAGGGATTTGGCGGTGGCCAGGGAAGCAATGGCGGGATCGATGATTTTCATAGGCTCAGTTCAGGAACGGCACCGGGGCCGCGCACGCGCGTCATGGCGCTCAAGACCGTATCGTACCGCCGACAAGGACCCGGCGTCGCGCCGGACACCAAAAGTCGCGGTGCGCCGCAGTGGCAAATGCGGCACGCCATGCGGGACAAAATGATCTCGCATTATCTTGCCCATACAGATGGGGGCGGCATACTGGGCATCAAGTTAAGTATCAAGTTAAGCAATTACGCCCGGACCGCTTTGGCTATCAGACGATTTCGATCTTGTCGTACGACCTGACAACAAAATGAAATCCGAGGGACGGAACGTCGTTGTTTCAGGGGTATACCAACGCAGGGGGGTCACAAAGCCATAATGTATAACGCGTGCGTTGGCGACAAATTCAGCCCGCATCGAGCGCTCGGTTATTGACGCGAGGCTCGCCTTGATAGTTCCCGCGCGCCGCCTTGCTGGCTGCTGATTTCGTTAGCCTGCAAGCCATTCTCGGGGTTGTCGGACAATCAATCGTCCTAATGCAAACCCGTTAGCCAAGCAGCCACTTGTTTCAGTTTGTCCCAAATTTAAGATATTGCTTCCTATGTTGTGAAAATTGCGGCGACCTGCAAGCGATAAGCCTTCCGGCCCTTTTGATACAAAGTAATTAGTCTGAGAATGGCGATACCCCGACTTAAATTCTGTATTATGCGAAGCACAACAAATAAACATAACTTCGCCGGCGATTAAAGCAGTTCCATAATCAGGAATAAACCATGGCCCGAGAAACCTACGCAGCTCTGCAAGCAAAGATCGAAAAGGAAATCAACAAGCTCCAAAAGAAGGCCGAAGTCCTCCAGACGAAGC
>NZ_DIEJ01000256.1:23734-23882 GCF_002418565.1 Achromobacter sp. UBA5777
GAAGCCCCCCAGACGAGGCCCCAAAAGCCGGTAATCACGTCCATCATCACGTCGATGCGCGAGTACGACATCACGCCTGAAGAAATCATCGCCGCCTACGGCGCCGGTAAGCCCGCCCGTGCTGCCACGGGTGGCCGCCGCAAGGCCA
>NZ_DIEJ01000244.1:0-35711 GCF_002418565.1 Achromobacter sp. UBA5777
ATGCAAAGGCTGGGCGGCCGGGAAGACGGCGGCGGCGGTGGTGGCGGCAACTACGGTGGCGGCGGCTACGCCGACGCGCCGCGCCAGCAGCTCGCCGCCCCGGCCCAACGCCCGGCGCCCCAGCAGCGCCCGGCACCCGCAGCGGCCCCGGCCAGCAGCGGCGCCAACCTGGCGGACATGGACGACGATATTCCGTTCTAAGCGTCGACCCGCATTACGCGTTACGCACATTCAAAACCCCGGCTTTCAATCGAAGCCGGGGTTTTGCTTTTGGAGGGGGCGGGGCCACGCAGCGACGCTTCAGGATCTAGCGGCGGTGCGCGCCTGCGATTTCCGGCGTCGTGGCTGGCTGAAACGCTTCGACCAGAAAATCGATAAACGCCCGCGTGCGAGCCGTCTGGTTGCGGCGTTGCGGGTAGTAGACGAACAGGTCCGCCGACGGCAGCGCGAAGTCGGGCAGCACCACCCGCAGCCTGCCGCTTTCCAGATACTTGGCCAGATCCCATTCCGACCGGATGAGGATGCCGTGGCCGTCCAGGGCCCAACCCAGCACGATGTCGCCATCGTTGCTGGATAGTCCGCCTTCCACCTTCACCACCTCAACGCGGCCCTTGTGTGTAAACCGCCAGACGCCGTGCGCCTCGTCGTTTTGCCGGTGGAGAATGCACTGGTGATGCGCCAGGTCGGCCAGGGTTGCCGGCGTGCCGTGCGCCTTCAGGTAGCGGGGCGACGCGCACAGAAAGCGGCGGTTGGTCATGATGCGCCGGGCGGCGAGGCGCTTGTCGGGCAGTTCGCCGAAGCGGATGGCCAGATCGAATGCGCCTTCCACCAGGTCGACGGGCCGGTCCGTGACCTCCAGTTCAACCTGCACCTGCGGATAGCGCTTCGCAAAGTCGGAGACCAGCGGCGCGATGGTCGTGCGGCCGAACCCCAGCGTGGCGTTGACGCGGATCAGGCCGCGCGGCTGGGCGCTGCTGCTGGACACCACGTCTTCCATCTCGCGCAGGTCCGCCAGGATCCGGGTCGCATAGGCCAGGTAGGTCTCGCCTTCGTTGGTCAGGCTGATGCTGCGCGTGGTGCGATTGACCAGCCGCACGCCCAGGCGCTTTTCCATCAGGGCCAGGCGCTTGGTGGCCGCCGGTGGCGTCAAATCCAGTTGCCGCGCCGCCGCGGACAGGCTGCCCAGCCGGGCGATCAGCACGAAGAACTGCAGCTCGGAGGCGAGGTCGGCTTTCACTGAAAGTAAATAATCAAATGAACTTGAGTGAATTCTAGGGCAGGGATGGGCCACTAATCTATCGATTCCCGATGCGACCCAACCGGAGACAAGCCATGAGAATCGTCGACATCCGCGAGCAGACCCTGCCCATCAGCTCGCCCATCCGCAATGCCTACATCGACTTCAGCAAGATGACGCTGAGCCTGGTCGCCGTGATCACCGACGTGATCCGCGACGGCAAGCCGGTGGTCGGATACGGCTTCAATTCGAATGGCCGCTATGGACAGGGCAAGCTCATGCGCGAGCGATTCATCCCGCGCGTGCTGGAAGCGGACCCGGACACGCTGGTGGACGCCACGGGGCGCAACCTGGACCCGCACAAGGTCTGGGACGCGATGTTCAAGAACGAGAAGCCGGGCGGTCACGGCGAACGATCGGTGGCGATCGGCACCATCGATATGGCCGTGTGGGACGCGGTCGCGAAGATCGAAGGCAAGCCGCTTTTCCAGTTGCTGGCCGAACGCTACGGCAATGGCCAGCCGGACCGGCGGGTGTTCGTGTATGCGGCAGGCGGCTACTACCACCCGGGTCAGGACCACGCCGCGCTCAAGGACGAAATGCGCAGCTATCTCGATCGCGGCTACACGGTCGTGAAAAAGAAGATCGGCGGCGCGTCGCTGGACGAGGACCTTCGCCGGATCGACTCGGTGCTGAGCGTGCTGCAGGACGGCCAGAAGCTGGCTGTGGATGCGAACGGGCGGTTCGACCTGGACACGGCGATTGCCTACGCCAAGGCGCTGTCGCAGTACGACCTCTTCTGGTACGAGGAGCCGGGCGATCCGCTCGACTTCGAGCTGCAGGCGACGCTGCGCAATTACTACGACAAGCCCATGGCGACGGGCGAAAACCTGTTCTCGATGCAGGATGCGCGCAATCTGATCCGCTATGGCGGCATGCGCGCCGACCGCGATTATCTGCAGTTCGATTGCGCGCTCAGCTACGGGCTGGTGGAGTATCTGCGCACGCTCGCGATGCTGCGTCAGCACGGCTGGTCCGCAAGCCGTTGCGTGCCGCATGGCGGGCATCAGATGTCGCTGAACATCGCGGCGGGGCTGGGTCTGGGCGGTAATGAGAGCTACCCGGATCTGTTCCAGCCCTTTGGCGGCTTTCCGGATGGGGTGAAGGTGGAGGCGGGGTTCGTCACGATGCCGGACCTGCCGGGCATCGGTTTTGAGGGCAAGTCCGATCTGTACGCCGTGATGCGGGCGCTGTCGGCCTGATTGCCGGCGACGGCGGTTCCCGTTGGTCGCGCCAGCGGGACCGCCGTAATGCACTGATTCAGACCGTCAGAGCGCATCTGGTGTGGCCAACCCGCGCCACGACATAAATTGTTTCACTTTACCCGCTTGCGTTGTCTATCTAGTAGTAGGTAAGATTCATCCCATCGACGCAGCGCAAACAACAAACCGCCCGGCGCCGAAATCAGAAATACAGTAGGACCGCTTTTTTATTTCCTTCGACATCTACCTACAAGTAGATAGCTAACTGAACCGCATACTGCATTTAAAACTGGAGATTGACCATGAAGACCCTCGTATCCGCCCTGATTCTTTCCGCTTCCTTCATCGGCGCTGCCCAAGCTGGCGAACTGGACTATCCGCCCGAACTGAACACCCAAAGCACGGTGACCCGCGCTCAAGTGCAGCAAGAATTGGCCGCCGCCCGCGCCAACGGTGAACTGGTGTTCGGTGAAGAAGGCTACGCCGCCGCCCCGATCGCTCTCACCAGCGACAAGACCCGCGCTCAGGTCAAGCAAGAACTGGCTGCCGCCCGCGCTCAAGGTCTGACCGATGGTGGCGAACTGGACTACCCGCCCGTTCAAGGCTGATTTTTTCGACCAAACATCTATCTATAGATAGATAGCCTCAACTCAACAACGCAAACACTGCAATTCAAACCAAACTGACTGGAGATTTCTCATGAAGACCCTCGTATCCGCCCTGATTCTTTCCGCTTCCTTTATCGGCGCTGCCCAAGCTGGCGAATTGGACTATCCGCCCGAGCTGAACTCCCAGAGCACGGTGACCCGCGCTCAAGTGCAGCAAGAACTGGCCGCCGCCCGCGTCAACGGTGAACTGGCATTCGGTGAAGAAGGCTTCGCCGCTGCCCCGATCGCTTTCACCAGCGACAAGACGCGCGCTCAGGTCAAGCAAGAACTGGCTGCTGCTCGCGCTCAAGGTCTGACTGACGGCGGCGAACTGGACTACCCGCCCGTTCAAGGCTGATTTTTTCGACCACGCCTCTATCTATAGATAGATAGCTTTAACCGACAACCACGCAGCAACTACAGCAACTCAACCATTCTGGAGATTTCTCATGAAGACCCTCGTTTCCGCCCTGATCCTTTCCGCGTCCTTCATCGGCGCTGCCCAAGCCGGCGAACTGGACTATCCGCCCGAACTGAACACCCAAAGCACGGTGACCCGCGTTCAGGTGCAGCAAGAACTCGCGGCCGCCCGCGCCAATGGCGAACTGGTGTCTGGTGAAGAAGGCTACGCCGCCACCGCGTTTGCCCACGCTGGCGACAAAACCCGCGCTCAGGTCAAGCAGGAACTGGCAGCCGCCCGCGCCCAAGGCCTGACTGACGGTGGTGAGCTCGACTACCCGCCCGTGCAAGGCTGAAGCAGATGGCAATCAAAGCGGACCCCGGGGACGGGATCTTGTCCCGGCCGGAGTCCGCTGGCACGGTCGGTGGCGGGGAACGGCCCGTTCGGTGACTGCCGATAAGGGACCCTCCCAATGACGAACCGATCTATTAGTAGGTAATATGCCGCCATGGATACCCCGACTTCCAATACCACTCGCGAATTGCTTCTGGCGCACGCCGAGAAGCTGATCCGCATGCGCGGATGCAACGGCTTCAGCTACCGCGACCTGGCTGAGCATGTGGGCGTCAAGACGTCCAGCATCCATTACTACTTTCCGGGCAAGGACGACCTGCTGTATGAAGCGGTCGAGGCCTACAGCACGCGCGCACTGGGCGCGGTGCGCGGGATCGACACCGCGCAACCGGCGCAGGCGCAGCTTGAAAAATATCTGTCGATGATGGAATCCGCCGCCTGCGGTTCCGGTGAACTCTGCCTGGGCGGCATGTTGGCCGCCGATGTGATGAGTTTGTCGGAACGGGTCCGCGGCGCGCTGCAAGGATTCTTCCGCGCGCACGAGGCGTGGCTGGCCCGCGTGCTGGCCGAGGGCGCGGCGCAGGGCACGCTGAAGTTTTCCGGCACGCCCGAAGCGGCGGGGCGAGCGGTGTTTGCGACGATCCAGGGCTGTCTGCTGGTGTCGCGCCTGTTCCAGCAGCCGCCCGCGTTGTGCGAAGCGATCAGCGCGCTTTACGTTGAATGCGAAGGCAAGACGGGCCACGGCGCCTGAACGCCACGCGCTGATTTCGCTGTTCACAGTTTCACGGCCGCCTTGCTGACGCAGGCGGCCGTTGTGTTTGGGCGCGTCGTCCGGGGGGCCTGAACGCCGAGCCGGCAAATGGCAGCGCAACGAGCCGGCGGCGGCACTCGCGGCGCAGCGTTACGTCAACGCGCGAGCCATGTCGGTGCTGGAGCGCTCCTGCACGCCAAGGTCCCGCATGTGTTGCAGAAAGCTCGACTGTGCGTTCGCAAAGCCCGCGACGGGACTCATGCAGTCCGTCAGCAGCACGATGCGCGACAGGTTGCCGCCGGGCAGGTGCTCGGCCAGGTGTTCGACGGTGGCCTTGACGCAGTGGCTGCCCGCCTCGCCCGCGATGAGAATCAGATCCGCGCGGTCCAGCGAGTCCAGCAAGCCGCGGTTGAGTTGGCTGCGCGGATCGTCGGCGTCGGGCACTTCGGCCATTAGCGCGCTGTAGTGCTCGGTCCAGGGGTTGGCGCCCTTGGGCACCTTGCGCACGATGAACTGGCGGTCTTCCTCCCAGCGTCCATACGCGGCGCGCACGTCGGGATGCACGTTATGACCCCACGTCCCGATCTCGCAATGCACCGGCCACGCCATCAGCGTGTAGCGGCCGCGTGCTTCGAGTTCATCCAGATAGTTGAGCGTGCGCGGCAGGTCGTTGTCATGGCGCGGCAAGAATTCGCCGGCGCGCAATTGCGCCGCCGTGATCGGCGTGAAGGGCGCGACCGGGTCGCCATTGCCCGCGCGCCAAAATGTGGGGTGCGCAATGTCCAGACGATGATGCGAATCCAGCGTAACCGTGATCGACGAGAGCACGGGGGCCGTGGCGTCGATGAACCGCGCCAGCCGCTGCATGTCTGCGTGGGCGCCTGCGATGGGCAGCGCGGGCGCAACCGCCAGGCCGGTCAGCGGGTCGAGCGGCCGGTACGACTCGGGCAAGTCGCAGAAATCGTTTTGCGGGTCGACGATCAGCAGGTGAATGGTGCGCGGCATGGTGGGGGGGCGGGGTCTTAGAACAGCACGAGGTGTTCGGCGCGGTCGGGCAACTGGCGCAGCAGCAAGCGCCATTGGCGCCAAAGGATGGACGATACGCCTAATGCGCCTAAAGGAATAAGAATCCACATGGCCTGCTCCTGTCAATATTCGCACGGTCGTGCGAAATTAAGTGAAAGTAAAGCCGGCACGATGCCGGCTCCGGGGGGGCTACTCGATGTATTTGAAGCTGCGATATGTGGAGATAAGCCGTTCGTAGCCGGCCTTCACGCGTTCGTGCGCCTTCGGGTCGCGCAGGAACCGCGCGTCGTGCATCAGGCCGATCATCAGGCTGTAGACCTCAAACACCAGTTGTTGCGGGTCTGTGTCGGGGCGCAGATGGCCGGCTTCTAGCGCCTGGTTCACCGTGCGCACCATCGCGGCCCGCCAGCGCTTCAGGTTGTGTTCCAGCACCGCGCGCAGCGGCGAGTCGACGTCGTCGTATTCAAATGCGCCGGCCACGTAGATGCAGCCGGTCAGCGTCTCGACATTGCTGGCGCGGTCGATCCACAGCGACACCAGCGTGTTCAGGCGCGGCAGACCGCGCGGGTAGGCCATGGCCGGCGTGAAGACCGCTTCGACAAAGCGCCGGTCGTATTCGTCCAGCACCGCCTGCTGCAGGGCTTCGAGCGAACCGACGCGCGAGAAGACGCCGCTTTTGCTGATGCCGAGCCGTTTGGCGACCTGGCCCAGCGAAAGGCTTTCCATGCCTTGCGCCGCGGCCATGTCGAGGGCCGTGTTCACGATGGCCGCGAAGGTGAGTTCGCTTTTCTCGGTTTTTGCTGTCATGGCGGAAATTTAGCACGATCGTGCGAAAAGCCAGGCTTTTTTAATCGGGGAGGGATGGAGCAGCAAGAAAGCCCGGTGATCGCCCGCCGTCAACATCGATACAAAGCCCACCATGCAAACGCCAACCCAATGAAAAAAGCCGGACGGCATTGCCGTCCGGCTTTGGTCAAGCGTGGCGCTGAATCAGGCGCGCGCCGCCTTGTACTCCAGGCGGTACTTGTGCAGCAGCGGCTCGGTGTAGCCGTTGGGCTGGGTCAGGCCTTCGAACACCAGCGCGCACGCGGCCTTGAATGCCAGCGACGTGTCGAAGTTGCCGGCCATCGGCTGGTAGAGCGGATCGCCCGCGTTCTGGCCGTCGACGACCTTGGCCATGCGCTTGAAGGTCTCGGTGACCTGATCGCGGTTCGTGATGCCGTGACGCAGCCAGTTGGCGATGTGCTGGCTGGAAATGCGCAGCGTGGCGCGGTCTTCCATCAGCCCCACGTTGTGGATATCGGGCACCTTCGAGCAGCCCACGCCCTGGTCGATCCACCGCACCACGTAGCCAAGAATGCCCTGCACATTGTTGTCCAGTTCCTGCTGGATGTCGGCGGCGGACCACTTGGCGGGATCGCCGACCGGCACCGTGAGCAGGCCATTGAGCAGGTCGTCGCGCACGCTGTCCAGCTTCGTGCGTTCGAGTTCCTGTTGGACCGCCTGCACGTCGACCTGGTGGTAATGCAGCGCATGCAGCGTGGCGGCCGTGGGCGAGGGCACCCAGGCGGTATTGGCGCCGGCCTTCGGATGCGCGATCTTCTGTTCGAGCATGGCGGCCATCAGGTCGGGCATGGCCCACATGCCCTTGCCGATCTGGGCGCGGCCGCGCAGGCCGGCATCCAGGCCGACCAGCACGTTGTTGCGCTCATACGCGGTGATCCACGCGCTGGACTTCATGTCGCCCTTGCGCAGCATGGGGCCGGCTTCCATGCCGGAGTGCATTTCGTCGCCGGTGCGATCCAGAAAACCCGTGTTGATGAAGGCGACGCGCGAGGCGGCGGCTTCGATGCAGGCCTTGAGGTTGACGCTGGTGCGGCGCTCTTCGTCCATGATGCCCATCTTCAGCGTGTTGCGCGGCACGCGGATCAGGTCTTCGACGCGGTCGAAGAGTTCGCTGGCGAATGCGGCTTCGGCGGGGCCGTGCATCTTGGGCTTCACGATGTAGACGGAACCTGTGCGCGAATTGAGCTTGCGCTTGCGGTCCTGCACCGCGGCCAGGCTGGTGACGACAGCATCGAGGATGCCTTCGGGGATTTCCTGGCCGTCGCGGTCCAGCACGGCCGGGTTGGTCATCAGGTGACCCACATTGCGCACGAACATGAGCGAGCGGCCATGCAGCGTCAGCGCCGAGCCGTCCGGGTGCGTGTAGTTGCGGTCGGCGTTGAGCTTGCGGGTGAAGGTCTTGCCGCCCTTGGTGACGTCCTCGGTCAGGTCGCCCTTCATCAGGCCCAGCCAGTTGCGGTAGATCTGCACCTTGTCGTCGCCGTCGACGGCCGCGACCGAGTCCTCGCAGTCCATGATCGTGGTGAGCGCGGCTTCGACCACCACGTCTTTCACACCCGCCGCATCGGTGGCGCCGATGGTGCTGGCGCGGTCGATCTGGATCTCGAAATGCAAGCCGTTGTTCTTGAGCAGGATCGCCGTGGGAGCGGACGCGTCGCCTTGGTAGCCGACGAATTGCGTGCCCGTCTTCAGGCCGGTCGCGCCCGTGGCAAGCGCCACGCGAAGCTGGCCGCCTTCGACCGTGTAGCCCTTGGCGTCCGCATGCGAGCCTTGTGCAAGCGGCGCCGCGGTGTCCAGGAAGCTGCGCGCGCGGGCGATGACGGCGGCGCCACGTTCCGGGTTGTAGCCCTTGCCCGTGTCGCCGGGCGTGGCAGGGATGGCGTCGGTACCGTACAGCGCGTCGTACAGGCTGCCCCAGCGCGCGTTGGCGGCGTTCAGCGCATAACGCGGATTGGACATCGGCACGACGAGCTGCGGGCCGGCCTGCTGCGAGATCTCGGTGTCCACGTTGTCGGTGGTGGCGCGCACGGTCGCGGGCTGCGGCAGCAGGTATCCGATGCCTTCAAGGAACTTGCGGTACGCGGCGGGATCCGTAATGGGACCGGGATGGGCGCGATGCCAGGCATCGAGTTCGGCCTGCAGGCGGTCGCGTTCGGCGAGCAAGGCCCGGTTCTTCGGCGCCAGATCGTGCACCAGGGCCGCGAAGCCTTGCCAGAAGGCGTCGGCCTCCAGGCCGGAACCGGGCAGCGCTTCCTGTTCGATGAATTGACTGAGATTGGCCGCCACTTGCAGGCCGTGGTGCTGGATGCGTTGAGTCATGCGGTTCTCTGGCGATGAGTAAGGCTGACCGGCGCGGCGCGCCGGGTGAGGGGTGCTGACATCATCGTCCGCGACCGCGCCGATGTCCATACGGAAACCTGCTGGTCATACCAGTTTGTGTGGTGCGCGCCGGGCAGAGCGCCGATTTTTATGGTTTGATATCAGCCACTTACCTAGGCAAGGCCGAGCCGCGCAAGCGCCGACCGCGCATGGTCATACCACTGGTGCGGAGTTTGCATGCACGCGGAAATTGAAGAAAAGCCCCGTCAGGTGGCCGATGAAGTCGCCGAACGGATCGAACGCCTGATTCTGGACGGCGTGCTCAAGGCGGGCCAGGCCCTGCCGTCCGAACGGCGCCTGACCGAAAAGCTGGGCGTGTCGCGCACGGCGCTGCGCGAGGGGCTGAAACTGCTTCGCGCGCGCGAGATCATCCATACGGCGCAAGGCAAGGGTTCGTTCGTCGCGCGCATCTCGAAGGTGGATGCGGGGCCCCTGATGCACCTGTTCAATTCGCAGCCTCGCACGCTGTATGACCTGCTGGAAGTGCGATCGCTGCTTGAGGCCGAATCGGCGCGGCTGGCGGCCATCCGCGGGACCGAGGCCGATTTCATCATGATCCGGCGCCGGTATGACGAGATGGTGTCCGCCCAGGGCGCCGCCACCGACACCGCCACGCATGCGCATCTGGACCACGCCTTTCATCTGGCGATCTGCGAGGCCTCGCACAATCCCGTGCTGGTGCACACGCTGCAATCGCTGACGGATCTGCTGCTGGGGTCGGTGTTCGCGTGCGTGAACAACCTGTACCACCGCGAACCCGAGAAGCGCCAGATCGACCGCCAGCACACGCGGCTGTTCAATGCGGTGATCGGGCGCCAGCCCGAGCAGGCGCGCAAGGCCGCGGCCGATCATGTGGACAGCGTGCGCCAGAGCCTGTCGGATATCGAGCAGGAAGAGCAGCGCTTGGTGCGCGCGACGCTGCGTCTGGAAGGCTGGACGTAGCGCTGCGCGCTGGCGACGACGATGCCGGCCGTGATGACGGCGGGGATGACGGATTCACCGATCGGCCACCGCGCACCCGGCCAGCGCCAGCGGTTTGCCCGCGTAAATGCGGCCGAATCGGTTGTTGAGCAGTGCCTCAAGGCCAATCGCCTCTTGCCCCACGAAGCCCTGCTGCGGCAGAACGCGGTGCGCCACCAGATCGAGCGCCGCGCAAATGCCTGCGGCCGTGGACAACTGGATTGCGCTCAGGCGGTGGCCGTCGACTTCCGCGCCGAAGACACGGATCGGATACGACTCTTCTTCCAGACGGCCGTGGCGGTAGCCGGACGCCGATGCCTGGATCACGATCACGTCCTGTTCGGTAGTGGGGATGGCCGACTCGAAGATGTCCTTGAGCAGGTCGCGGCGGTCGCGCAGGCGCAGGTCATTGAGCAGCAGCTTCATGATGTTGCAATGGCCGGGATAGCGCACTGACTTGTAATCGACGTTGCGTGCGCGGCCCAGCAGCGTCGTGGGCAAGGTGCCCAGGCCGCCGGAGGTGTTGAAGGCTTCGTACTCCACGCCGTCCAGCGCAAAGGTTTCGTAGCCTTCCAGTGCGGGCACGCTGGTCAGCTGGCCGTCTACGATCGCCTCGCACGGATTGCAGTATTCGTTGATCAGCCCTTCGGTGCTCCACGTCAGGTTGTAGCGCAGGCTGTTGGACGGATAGCGCGGCAGGGCGCCGACGCGCATGCGCAGGTCGAGCAAGGTGTCGAAGCGGCGCGCCAGCGCGTTGCCGACGATGCCGATGAAGCCGGGCGCCAGGCCGCATTGCGGCATCAGCACGCCGCCGGTGTCTGCTCCCAGCGCCTGGATCGCGTGCGTGCTGGCCACGTCTTCGGTCAGGTCGAAATAATGTACGCCGGCCTGGGCGCACAAGCCTGCCACCGCGATCGCGCGATGAAACGGCAGCGCATTGATCACCGCATAGGCGCCGTCGATGCAGCGGGCCACGCCGGCATCGTCGCTCACCTGGCGCGTTTCGCAGCCCAGTTCGGCAAGCACGGCCAGCCGGCTGGCGTCCTGGTCCGCGACGAGGACGGAATAGTCGCCGCTGCGTTCCAGCATCAGCGCGATCGCAAAACCGATTTTTCCGGCGCCCAGCAGAACGATGGGCTTGGTGTGCGTGGACATGGTGCGGCTCCTGCAATGAGAGGGAAGGGAAGTGGCCCCATCCTATGCGGGAGTGCTGTCGATTTGTAGCGGCTAAAGCGTCGAACCGGCTGCAAGTCGCGTCTTTATGACCGTTTAAGAGATCGAAGCGTCAAAGAAAAAGCCCTCTGGCTTGTGGCCAGAGGGCTGCCTGGTAGCGATTCACGGCCGGCGTGGCCCGTGGATCAGCCGCCCAGGTGGGGGGGATAGTCCAGGTTGCCGAAGGTCACCAGGCCTTCGGTCTTGGCTTGTGCCAGTTGCGATTCGACTTGGGCGCGGCTCAGCGACGTGGCGGAAGCCGAGGCGGCGACGGGCGGGTAGTCCATGTTGCCGAAGGTCACTTGGCCGGCGTTCTTGGCCTGGGCCAGATCGGCTTGGACTTGCTGCGAGGTCAGGCTGGAATGTTGGGCGATGGGGGCGGGGTAGCCTTCTTCGCCGAACGTGTATTGGCCCGAAACCTTGGCTTGTTGCAGTTCAGCTTGAACCTGAGCGCGGGTGGGGGCTTGGTCGGCTTCGGCGGCTTGAGCGCCGGCAGCCAGAACGGACATGGACAGCATCAGTGCGGTAGCAAGGGTTTTCATGGCAGACCTCCGAGTCTTGTGAGCTTGGGATTCGAGCCCTAGGCCTGACTGCCTGGGGCTCGCTTGCTGTGTCCCGATGAGAGGCATTCTGTGCCTAAACAACCCTGGGATAAACCCTTATTACCTGAAAACATCTTTCCAAAATCATGGCTAATCGGTTTGGATTGTCCATGTTGGCGCCATGGGTGGCGATATTTCCATTGTGTGACGCGTCAGATTTTCAGGCCGTGGAGGTCGGCTCGACGGCGAATGGGAGGACGACTGGAGGAGTGAGGGCGCGGCCGGCTCTGGGCAAACAGAAGCGGATAACGGAGGGGGCGCGGCGCGGGAGCGGCCGCAGGAGAGAGGGAGAGGAGCGGCGGCCAGCGCGCGCGACGCCCTGGCCCCGCGGGCCCGTCAGGTCAGCGGTTCAGGTCGGCCAACGCGTCGTTGTATTCGGCCTGCGCTTCTTCAAGCTTGCGTTGGGCCTTGTCGATCTTGTCCTGCTTGCCCTTCGCTTTCGCCTCTGTCAGCTCTTGCTGGCGTTCGGCCACTTTGGATTGCTTCTCGCGCACGTCGGCCTCGCGCTGCGATTGCAGGCGGCTGTCGGTGCAGCTTGCCTTGGCTTCGGACAGCGCCTTGCGCAGGCCCGCTTCGCGGCGCGAGTTGTTCTGCGCCTGCGCGGCGGCAATGTCGTTTTCGATGTGGCAGAACTTGGCCGCGCAACCGCGCAGCGGGGCGCAATCGGTGGCGGCTTGTGCCGGCAGCGTGGCGAAGAGGGCGCACAGGGCGGCGGCGGTGGTCAGGGATTTGATCATTGCAGGCATGCGGTGACTCCGTGACGTGGGGCGGAAGGCCCATCATCACCCGAGGCCGTCAATCCCGCAAATGCACGGCCTGAAATTACCGCCCGGAAGTACCGCTCGAAAGTACCGCCGGAAAGCGCGGCTCGAAAGCGCGGGACGCGCAGACGTCGCCATGTCGCGTTTGCGCGCCGCTTCAACCGCGCCGCTTCAACCGCGCCGCATCAGCGGATCAATGTGCCCGCCAATGCCGCGACAACCAGCAACGCGCCCAGCCACAGGTTGGCGCGGAACAGCATGAAGTTGCGGTGGGGATGCTGGATGTCGAAGACCTTCAATTGCCAGGCCAGATGCGCGGCCACGGCCACCATGCCGATCTGATAGGCCCACGACAGGCCGATGGCATAACCGCCCCAGGCCCACAGCAGCACGGTGCCTGCGTAGAAGCCGCCAATCCAGAGCTTGCCCTGATCGCCGAAACGCATGGCAGTCGAGTGCAGGCCGACGCTGCGGTCGTCGCGCACGTCGACGTAGGCATAGATGCTGTCGTAGCCCACCTGCCAGAACACCGCGCCCAGCCACATGGCGATGGCGGCGAGCGGCACGTGGTTCTGCGTGTCCGACCAGGCCATCAGCATGCCCCAGTTGAAGCAGATGCCCAGCACGACCTGCGGCCAGTAGGTGACGCGCTTGCACAGCGGATAGATGAAGACGAAGGGCAGCACGGCCACGGCCAGCCAGCGGCTCATGTCGTTCAGGAAGAACAGCAGCGACCCGCAGACGAGCAGCTGGCCCAGCAGGAACCACACGGCGTTCTTCATCGACAGCTGGCCGCTGGTCAGCGGACGGAAGCGCGTGCGCTCGACGTGCTTGTCGAAGTTGCGGTCGCACATGTCGTTGACGGTGCAGCCGATGCCGCGCATCAGCAGCGCGCCCAGCGAGAAGACGATGAGACGCTTCCAGTCGGGCAGGCCGCCCGCGGCCTGGACCAGCGCGGCGATGGCCGGCAGCAGGGTCAGCCAGGTGCCGATGGGGCGATCCAGGCGGCACAGCCGCGCGTAGGGCCGCCACGATTTCGGCAGCCAGCGTTCGACCCAGTCGGTGAAGACGATGTCACTGAGATCGGCGGGGGATTGTTGCGAAGCGCTCACTGTCACGGTCACAAGTGGTCGGGAAAGCCGACAGCATAAAACAACGGCCGGGCATCGCGCCCGGCCGATCGGCCATGGCGGCATCCGCGCCGCCCCTTCAAGGGACGGCGGCGGACGTCGTCATTCCGCCTTCAGCAGCTTGCCCAGGATGGCGATGCCGGTGCGGATCTTGTCTTCCGGCACGGTGGCGAAACTGAGGCGCAGCGTGTTGCGCTTGCCTTCGCCGCTGTAGAACGGCGCGCCGGGCACGAAGGCTACGTTCTGCGCGATGGCTTTTTCGAGCAGCTTGGTGCTGTCGATGTGCTCGGGCAGCGTCAGCCAGATGAACATGCCGCCTTCCGGCTTGGTCCAGGTGACGGTGGCCGGGAATTCCTTCTGGATGGCGTCCAGCATGCAGCTGCCCTGGGCGCGGTAGATCTCGCGCACGTTCGGCAGGTGCTCGGCCAGGAAGCCGTCCTTGACGATCTCGTACACGGCCATCTGGGTCAGCGTGGGCGTGTGCAGGTCCGTGGCCTGCTTGGCCTGCACCAGCTTGTTGATGAGCGCGCGGCCGCCGGCGATGTAGCCCAGGCGCAGGCCCGGGGCCAGCACCTTCGAGAACGTGCCGAGGCGCACGACGTTCGCGCCGTATTCCTTGGCCAGCGCGATGAGGCCGGGCTGCGGCTCGCCGGCATAGCGCAGTTCGCCGTAGGGATCGTCCTCGACGATGGTCAGGCCCAGTTCGGCGGCGCGCTTGACCAGCGCGATGCGGCGCTCCAGGTTGAGCGTGCGGCCGGTCGGGTTCTGGAAGTTGGGCAGGGCGTACAGGAAGCGGGCGCCATCAGCCAGTTCGGGCGTGATGGCTTCGGGGATCAGGCCGCCTTCGTCGGTGGGCACGGGCACGAAGTTCGGCTGGTACAGGCTGAACGATTGCAGCGCGCCCAGGTAGCTGGGGTCTTCGACCAGCACCTTGCTGTCCTTGTCGATCAGCACCTTGCCCAGCAGATCCAGCGCCTGCTGCGAGCCGGACACGATCAGGACTTGGTCGGGGGCGATGTCGGCGCCGGACGCGGTCAGGTCATCGGCGACCCATTTGCGCAGGGGCGCGTAGCCTTCGGTGGGGCCGTATTGCAGGGCCGCGCGGCCGTTGGTGGACAGGACCTTGTCGAATGCCGCACGCACCACTTCTACCGGGAAGCCGCCGGGCGCGGGCAGGCCGCCTGCGAACGAAATGACTTCGGGGCGCTCGGTTACCTTGAGAATCTCGCGGATGGCGGAGCTGGTGAGTTGCAGGGCGCGTTCCGAAAAGGAAAACGCAGGTTCGAGGGGCTTGTCCATGGAGTGCTTCTTGATCAAGAAGGGTGGGTCGGTAGATGCGTTTGACAACAAAGTATTGTCCCACACGGTAACAGCCCGGCCCTTTTATCGGGTGGAACCCCTAAAATCACCTGCATTGATAACCGCCAGTACAGTTACATTTTCATGTTCGAAGCCGCTCCTATCGTCGCCGATTCCAAGGCCGCCCTGTATGCCGAACTGACCGTGCAGGCGCGCGCTCTGCTGGAAGGCGAACCCGACCGCATCGCCAACGCCGCCAACCTGAGCGCGCTGGCGTTTCAGGCACTGCCCGACCTGAACTGGGTGGGCTTTTATTTCTTCGACGGCACGGAACTGGTCCTGGGCCCGTTCCAGGGCAAGCCCGCGTGCGTGCGCATTCCGCTCAATCGCGGCGTGTGCGGCGCGGCCGCCAGCCAGCGTCAGACGCAGCTCGTGCCGGACGTGCATGCCTTTCCCGGCCACATCGCCTGCGACGCGGCCTCCCGATCCGAAGTCGTGGTGCCGCTGGTGCACAAGGGGGAACTGATCGGCGTGTGGGACGTGGACAGCCCCGTGCCCGACCGGTTCGACGAAGACGACCGCAAGGGCATGGAAGCGCTGTGCGCGGTGTTCCTGGCGACGCTCAGCTGAACGCCTGCCTGTGGCGCGGCAACGGTATGGCGCGCCGCCGCGTTGACACCGCCGCGCCTGCCCGGTAGATTTCTGCATCCGCCGCATATCGCGTCCCGCTCATCCATGATTCATCAGGCCCACCAGACTGCTAGCCGACTCCGCGCCCTTGACGTGGTGCTGGCTGCCGCCGGCCTGAAATCCAAAAAACAGCCGCTCATCTGACCGGAGCATGCTGTTCCGTCAGATGGGCGACGGAACAGCGGCCTCCTGGCGGCGCTTTGGCGTCTCCGCGCGCACCCCCTGACCTCCCGAGCACTTCTGTACGGTCCCCCAACGGTCCATACGAAGGAGTGTTCTCATGCAATCTCAACAATCTCTGTTCCAGGGCGTCTGGGTGCCGCTCGTCACGCCGTTTTCCGGCGCCCATGTCGACGGCGGGGCGCTGCGCCGCCTGGTGCGCCACTACGTGGCCGCGGGGGTAGACGGGCTGGTCGTGTGCGGCAGCACGGGCGAGGCCGCGGCGCTGGACGATGCCGAACAGCTTGCCGTGCTCGATACGGTGCTGACCGAGGCGGGCGACCTGCCCATCGTGATGGGGCTGGCGGGCAATCATCAGGGGCACGTGATGCACCGGCTGACGGCGTTTGGCACGCGTCCCCTGGCCGGCATCCTGGCGCCCGCGCCGTACTACGTGCGGGCGGGCCAGGAAGGGGCCGCGGCCTACTTCCGCTGCCTGGCCGATGCCTCGCGCTTTCCGCTGGTGCTCTACGACATTCCGTACCGGACCGGCACCACGCTGGAGACGCCCACGCTGCTGGCGCTGGCGGCGCATCCCAATATCGCCGCCATCAAGGACTGCGGCGGTTCGCTGGACAAGACGGTGGCGCTGATCAGCGATGGGCAGATGAATGTCCTGGCTGGCGAAGATCTGCAATCGCTGTCCGCGATGTGCCTGGGCGCCACCGGCATGTTCGCCGCCGCCGCGCACCTGCGCCCCGATCTGTTCGTGGCGATGCACCGCGCGGTGCGGGCGCAGCGGCTGGACGAAGCCCGATCGCTGTTCCATGCGCTGGCGCCGGTGATCCAGCTCGTGTTCGGCGAGCCCAATCCCGGTCCGCTGAAGGCGGAGCTTGCGCGGCAGGGGCTGCTGTCGAACGAACTGCGCCTGCCCATGCTGCCGGCCAGTGGGGCCCTCGCGGCGCGATTGGGCGCCGCCGTGGACGCGCTGGACCGCCAGTTTCCGGCGCAAGGCGTCACCCTGCGCGCGGCATGAGCGCTTTGTGGCGTCCGGATTCAATTGGTAATAAATCGCCTACCGGGAAGCTGATGGATTGCTTATGATGCGGCCATTCTTCGGGGTGACATAAAACCTTCATGGGCCAAGCTTTTGAAGCCTTGTCCGCCTGGCAGGTCATGCTGGCGGGGCTGCTCTTCTTCGGCGGCATCTACCTGGTCTTTGGCGCGGCCACCTGGTTGCTGACCCGGCACATCCTGCCGGCCCTAGGGCTGGGCCGGCCGCTCGATCCGCGGCCGCTTGCGCCGGGCCAGTTGCGCCGCGAGCTGGCGCAGTCGGGGCTGTCGATCCTGTTGTTCGGCACCGGCATGATCTTTCCGTGGGGCCTTCTGCAATTAGGATGGGCGCGTCTGGACCCAGATGCGAGCTGGCAGAAGATCGTGCTGGAGATTTTGGCGCTGGTGGCCTGGAACGACGTGCATTTCTGGATCAACCACCGGCTGCTGCACACGCGGCTTTTGCGCCGCTTTCACCTGCCGCATCACCGCTCGGTCGTGACGACGCCGTTTTCGACGTACAGCTTTCATCCCATCGAGGCGCTGATGCTGGGCAACGTGATCCTGTTGCCGATGGTGGTGCACGATTTCAGCTTCTGGTCGCTGTCGTCGGTGCCGCTCTTCAGCCTGTTCTTCAATTGCATCGGTCACGCCAACTACGATTTCTTTCCCAAGGTCTCGTACGCGCACTGGTTCGCCGCCAGCCGCCGGCACCATCTGCACCACGCCTGCTACAACGGCAACTACGGCTTCCAGTTCACCTTTATGGATCGCCTGTTCCGCACGCGTCTGGGGGCGGAAGCCGCCGAGCGCCAGCTGCAAGCCTACCGGCAGCGCGAGTCCGGCGCCGGCCTGCGAGGCTCTGCATAGTGGCGGCAAGGATCGGCCGGAATGGCCAGAGCGGCCCGCGGCGTGCGCTGCCCACGCTGCGCAACCGGCGGGATTGGCAGAGCCTCGCCTATCTGGCCGCGCTGCCGCTGCTGGCGGCCTGGCAGTGGTTCAACGGGTTCTGGTGGCCGGCCTATGCGCTGATGCTGTTTCTGACCCTGGGCATCGGCGTCATCCATCACAACCACACGCACATCCGGATGTGGCGCGGCCGCTGGGCCAACCGCATCACCGACTTCTGGATCACGCTGCTGCAGGGCCATCCGACGTTCGTGTTCTATCCGGCCCATGTGGCCAATCATCACCGCTACAAGCATGGCGAGCGTGACGTGGCGCGCACGTACCGGTTTGGCGGCGACACCAATCATTTGTGGGGCTACGTCATCCATCCCGTGCAAGCGGCCTGGGTGCTGTATCCGCTGTTTTTCGCATGGCTGGGCCGGCTGCGCAGGCACTGGCCGGGCGCCTTTCGCTATTGCATGGCGCAGTACGGCGCCTGGCTGGGCCTGTGGGCCGGGCTGATCGCGGTGAACCCGGTCAAGGCGCTGGTGTTCGTGATCGTGCCGCAGCTGCACGGCCTGCATTGGCTGCTCGCCACCAATTACCTGCAGCACGCGCATGCGGACGGCGGACCGCGGCACGTCGCGGGCCTGAACTACGCGCGCAATTTCGAGGGGCTGGTCAATCCGCTGCTCTTCAACATCGGCCTGCACACCGCGCATCACGAGCATCCGCGCGCGCACTGGTCCGAACTGACCGGCCTGCATCGTGATCACTATCGCAGCCGTGTGCGCGCCGAATTGAACGAGCGCGGCCTTGTGCCCTATATGTTCCGCACCTTCGTGCTGGGCGCTTTCGTGCCGCGGTTCCGCAGCCGTTCCTGCATGGCGCCCGAGCACGTCCGCTAGCGCCGCGCACCCCACTTCCCAACCAGAGATCCGTCATGCCCATTGCGTTTCATCGTGTCTACCTGGAGAGCGCCGGCTATTTCATGCCGGGCGAGCCCGTGTCCAACGAAGCCATGGACGACTACATCGCGCCGCTGAACCGCATGTCCAGCCGGATCAAGAGCCGCATCCTGGCCGAGAACGGCATCAAGCAACGCTACTACGCGATCGATCGGGACGGCGCGACCGTGTTCTCGAATGCGCAGCTTGCAGCCAACGCGATTCGCGATTGCCTGCGGCGCCATGACACCGACCTGTCGGCCGTATCGATGCTGGCCAGCGGCTCGTCAGGCGGCGATGCGCTGATGCCGGGCTTTTCCAACATGATCCAGGGCGAGCTGGCCGCGCCGCCGATGGAGACGCTGTCGGTGCATGGCATCTGCGCCGCGGGCGTGTCGGCGATCCAGGCGGCTGCGCAAGGCGTGGAGTTGGGCGCGCATGCCAGCGCGCTGGCCGTGGCCAGCGAACTGCCGTCTCGCCTGTTCAAACGCTCGCGCTTTGCCGCGCGCGGTTACGACGCCGACTTCGACGCGCACTTCCTGCGCTGGATGCTGTCGGACGGCGCTGGTGCGGTGCTGCTGGGCAACGGCGAGCGGCCGCTGCCCGGCGCCTCGCAGGGCGTGCGCTTGCGCTTGAAGTGGGTGCATCAGCGCTCCTTCTCAGGCGACTATCCGGTGTGCATGCAGCTGGGGCTGTCGGCCGACCGGAGCAAGGGGCATCTGGACTACCCGTCCTGGAACGAGGCCGAGGCCGATGGCGCGCTATCGCTGCGCCAGGACATCCGCCTGTTGCCGCATCTGTTCGACATTGGCATCCACGAGTACGCGAAGCTGGTGCGCGACGGCTGGGTGGATCCGGACCAGGTCGATCACTTCCTGTGCCATTACTCCTCGGAAAAATTCATCCCGGTCGTGGAAGACCTGATGGAAAAGGCCGGCCTGGTGATCCCGCGCGAGCGCTGGTTCAGCAACCTGGCATGGCGCGGCAACACGGGCGCGGCCTCCATCATGATCATGCTGGCCGAGTTCCTGGAAACGCGCGAGGTCAAGCCGGGCGAGCAGATCTTCTGCTACATCCCCGAGTCCGGGCGCTTCATGGCGGCCTACATGCTGCTGGAAGCCGAAGCGGTGCACGCCAAGTCGGCGGTTGCCGCAAGCGCATCGGGAGTATCGACGTCGGGTGCCGCTGCGTCGGGCGCCGTTGCGCGCGAGGATGCGGCGTCCGCCGACGCCGAAGCCATAGCGCCGCCGCATGATCCCGACATGGCGCCGCAAGGCCTGGGCCAACTGCTGACCGAGCTGGCGGCGATCTGGCACGACTACCGCTCGCGCGTGTGGCGCACGCCGGTGGTCCGCCGCCTGCGCAACCGCCAGTTCCAGACCGCGGATTACCTGACGTGGATGGAGAACTGGATTCCGCAGGTGCGCGAAGGCAGCAAGTGGATGCGCGAAGGCGCTGCGTCGCTGACCGAGCAGTACGCGCCGCTGGCCGCGCTGATCGACATGCACGCGGGCGAGGAGCAGAACGACTTCCAGATCCTGTTCCAGGATTACCGCACTGCGGGCGGCACGGTGGACAGCATCGACGCCCTGCGCCGCAATCCCGGCGGCGAGGCGCTCAATGCCTACCTGCACAGCCTGGCCGCCACGCGCGATCCGATCGGCCTTTTGGGCGCCATCTACATCATCGAAGGCACGGGGCAGCGCATCGTGCCGGCGCTGCTGCCGCTGCTCAAGGCCAGCCTGAAGCTGCCGCCCGACGCCTTCCGCTTCCTGGAATACCACGGCCACAACGATGAACACCATCTGGCGCGCTGGCTGTCGGCCGTGGAATTGGCGCTCGATTGCGACGAGGACGGCCGCGCCGAGCAGCGCATCGTCGACACCGCGCGCCGCACGGCGGCGCTTTACCTGATGCAGTTTCATCACGTGATGGAGGCGGACGCGGCATGAACAAGGAGCCCGAATTCCTTGCCCGGGAACACGATCCCGCGGACCCGAGCCCCTGGCTGGCGCTGTACCTGGACCGCAGCACGCCGCTGCCGGACAAGGTCAAGAAGGCCTGGCTGACGGATTCCAGCTGCGCGTCGCGCCAGTACCTGCTGCCGTTCCTGCGGCCGCTTGCGCGGGCGTTCATCATCCTGATCCAGATCGTCAAGACGTTCCTGCCGCGCCGCTGGTCGCATTCCCGGGTGCTGCACCGCATCCTGGCGTGGGGGCTGAAGCGTTTCGTGTCGCCCGAGGCCAACTGGCTGATCCTGCGGCACTTCCATCTGGGGGCGCAGGCGCTGGCGTTCATCGCGGCGAACTCGCCCGTGCCGATCACCACGACGCCGCTCGAGCCGATGACGATCGATGACCTGAAGGACGATCTGTTCGTCAAGCACGATCTGAACCTCTTCAACTTCGTCATCCGGCTGAACCAGGCGCTGCGCGATGCGGGCGTGGAAATGCACGCGCCGCAGACCGTGGACTTTTCCATGCTGCGTGACCCGCCGATCCGGCTGGAGGACATGCCGCAGGGCAAGCTGAACTTCCTGGACCTGCAAAGCGCCATCGAGCTGTTCACGCCGCTGTATCAACTGCTGCTGACCGACAACGACTTCTGGCGCGCAGCCAATTCGCTGCAGCTCGATGAGACCGTCGGCATCTATGCGGCCAAGCTGCTGGGCGCGCCGCAGCACCTGATCCTGGTCAACAACAGCCATCCGCTGGTGCCCATGTCCACGCTGCGCGCGGGTTACCGGCTGGTGCTGCATGGCTTGTCCACCGAGATGCTGCACAGCCTGCTGATGGAGATGAAGGCGGCCCAGGCGGGCGCCGAACCGCCGGCCCCGATCGCGTAGAAAAGGCGGCAGGGATCAGTGTTGACCCTGCGTTACACCGGCCGGCCGCTGGGCTATATTGCGACGCTTGTCCGACAAGCCTGCCGGAGCGCGTATCCGCGGGCGTCATAGGAATTGCTGCATATGCCCCAGACGCTGGAAGTCATCGCCACCATCCTCTTTGCCGTGGCGGTCCTTCATACCTTTTCGGTTCCCTTCTTTGCGCGCTTGGCGCATCGTGGCGGGCCGCACGCGGGTTTCTGGCATCTGTTTTCCGAGGTCGAGGCCGTCTTCGGCGTCTGGGCCTTCGCCCTGATCGTGACCATGGCCGCGCTGGCCGGGCCGTCGGCCGCCATCGACTACATGGACACGCGCAACTTCACGGAGCCGCTGTTCGTCTTCGTGATCATGGTGGTGGCAGCCAGCCGACCGATTCTTGAGCTGGTGGGGCTGCTGGTCCGTATCGTGGCGCGGGCGCTGCCCATGCCGCGCGAGCTCTCGACCTTTTTCGTGGTGATGGCCCTGGTGCCGCTGGGCGGCTCGTTCATCACCGAACCCGCCGCGATGACGCTGGCCGCCATCCTGCTGCGCGACGCGTACTTTCGCAGCAGCGGCCGGGCCGGGTTCAAGTATCTGACGCTGGGCGTGCTGTTCGTGAACGTGTCCATCGGCGGCGTGCTCACATCCTACGCCGCGCCGCCCGTCCTGATGGTGGCGGGCACGTTCGGCTGGGATTCGGCCTTCATGCTGCAGCACTTCGGCTGGCGCGCGGCGGTGGCGGTCATCCTGAATGCGGGCCTGCTGACGTTCGTCTGCCGCAAGGCGCTGCTTGAAGGCGCGGTGGGCACGCGCGGCGGCGTCGATGCGCCGGACGGCGCGGGCAAGCGCCCGCCGGTGCCCGCCATCGTGATCCTGGTGCATCTGGTGTTCCTGGTCGCCATCGTGCTGACCGCGCATCATCCGGCCATCTTCCTGGGCCTCTTGATGATGTTCATCGGGTTCTCCGAGGCCTACAAGCGGCACCAGGACCGCCTGATGATCAAGGAGGGCCTGATGGTGGGCTTCTTCCTGGCAGGGCTCGTGGTGCTGGGCGGATTGCAGAAGTGGTGGCTGCAGGGATTGCTTGGCGGGCTGGAGCCCTTTGTCCTGTTCTGGGGGGCGACGGCGCTGACGGCCATCACCGACAACGCGGCGCTCACCTATCTGGGGTCGCTCGTGGAAGGCACCAGCGAGGCCTGGCGCTACATGCTGGTGGCCGGCGCCGTCACGGGTGGCGGGTTGACGGTGATCGCCAACGCGCCCAATCCGGCCGGTTTCGCGATCCTGAAGAACCATTTCCCGGATGGCAGCATTTCGTCCGGGCGCCTGTTCCTGTGCGCCTTGGGACCGACCCTGGTGGCCGCCGTGATGTTCCTGCTGCCCGTGTAGGGAAAGGCCGCCCGCACCGGGGAGGCCGTGCCCCGGGCGCCGGCTGGCGGCCGGCAGGGCGGGGCGGACACCGACGCTTTATGAAAAACCGCTAAAATTCAAGACTTTCCCGTATTTTTCCGGCCTTGCCCAGCCGCCGAGCCTTGCGCCCGCGCGCGGCAGCAGGCGGAATTTGATATGCCGGGCTTGCGCCTGGGAGCCCTCGATGCCCATCTACGCCTATAAGTGCAGCGCCTGCGGCCATGCCAAAGACGTCTTGCAGAAGATTTCCGACGCGCCGCTTTCGGTTTGCCCCGAATGCGGCCAAAGCACGTTTTCCAAGCAGGTGACCGCGGCTGGATTCCAGCTCAAGGGCTCCGGCTGGTATGTCACGGACTTCCGTAACAACGGCAGCGCCAACAGCAGCAGCGGCAACAGCAGCAGCCCGGGCGCCGCCCCGGCCTCCGCTGAAAGCGCCACGCCCGCCGCGGCGCCGGCTGCAGCGCCTGCCGCACCCCCCGCCCCGGCAACGCCTGCTGCCGGCAGCGCCGCTTCCTAGAGCGCATCGCGATGCGGATGCGCGTCATCAAGAAGTACTTCATCACCGGGCTGCTGATCTGGGTTCCCCTGGTCATCACGGTGTGGGTACTGGGACTGCTGGTCGCCACCCTGGAAGGGTTCGTGCCCGGTTTTTTGTCGTCCGAATCGCTGTTCGGACTGGACATTCCCGGTTTCCGCTTCGCCCTCGTGATCGTGGTGGTGCTTCTGACGGGCGTCTTCGCCGCCAACCTGATCGGCCGCACCATGGTCGACCAGTGGGAAAGCCTGCTGGGCCGCATCCCGCTCGTGCGTTCCATCTACAACTCGGTCAAGCAGGTCAGCGATACCGTGCTTGCCCCCAACGGCCAGGCGTTTCGCCGTGCGGTGCTGGTGCAGTATCCGCGGGCAGGCGCCTGGACCATCGCTTTCGTCACCGGCACGCCCAGCGGTGAAGTGGCCGCCAGCCTGCCCGGCGACCACATCAGCCTGTACGTGCCGACGACCCCCAACCCCACATCCGGCTTTTTCCTGATGGTGCCTCGCGCCGAGGTCATCGACCTTCAGATGAGCGTGGACGCGGCCTTGAAGTACATCGTTTCCATGGGCGTGGTCGCCCCGGTCCCGGGGGCAACGCCCGTGGTCCGGCCGGCTGCGCTCTCTCCGGCGCCGGGCGTGCAGGACGCACCCCGCGCCGATTCGTAACCCTTACACACCAAGCACAAAACGGAGTCATCCCGCATGCGTACCTGCTACACCGGCCAGGTTTGCCGTGACCATCTCGGCCAGACCGTCACCCTGTACGGCTGGGTGAACCGCCGCCGCGACCACGGCGGGGTCATCTTCATCGACCTGCGCGACCGCGCGGGCCTGGCGCAGATCGTGTTCGATCCGGACAACGCCGCCTTCGCCACCGCCGAGCGCCTGCGCAATGAATTCTGCGTCCGCGTCACCGGCCTGGTGCGCGAGCGTCCGGCCGGCACGGCCAACGCTGAACTGGCCTCCGGCGAAATCGAAGTGCTCTGCAAGGAAGTCGAGATCCTGAACGCGTCGGTCACGCCGCCGTTCCAGCTGGATGACGACAACCTGTCGGAAACCACCCGCCTGACGCACCGCGTGCTGGACCTGCGCCGCCCGCAGATGCAGCGCAACCTGATGCTGCGCTACCGCGTGTCCATCGAAACCCGCAAGTTCCTGGACGAACTGGGCTTCATCGACATCGAAACGCCCATGCTGGCCAAGAGCACGCCGGAAGGCGCGCGCGACTACCTGGTGCCCTCGCGTGTCAACGCCGGCCACTTCTTCGCGCTGCCGCAATCGCCGCAGCTCTTCAAGCAGATGCTGATGGTCTCGGGCTTTGACCGCTACTACCAGATCACCAAGTGCTTCCGCGACGAAGACCTGCGCGCCGACCGTCAGCCGGAATTCACCCAGATCGATTGCGAAACCTCGTTCCTGAACGAATTCGAAATCCGTGAAATCTTCGAAAACCTGATCCGCCACGTGTTCAAGGTGGTGCAGGGCGTCGACCTGCCGTCGCCGTTCCCGATCATGCCGTGGACCGAAGCGATGCGCCGCTACGGCTCGGACAAGCCCGATCTGCGTGTGCAGCTCGAGTTCACCGATATCACCGACGTCATGCGCGACGTGGACTTCAAGGTGTTTGCCGCCGCCGCCACGGCGCCCGGCAGCCGCGTGGTCGCCCTGCGCGTGCCCGGTGGCGCCGAAATGTCGCGCAGCGAGATCGACGCCTACACCCAGTTCGTCGGCATCTACGGCGCCAAGGGCCTGGCCTACATCAAGGTCAACGAAGTGGCCAAGGGCCGCGACGGCCTGCAATCGCCCATCGTCAAGAACCTGCACGACGCTGCCCTGGCCGAACTGGTCAAGCGCACCGGCGCCCAGGACGGCGACATCATCTTCTTTGGCGCGGACCGCGAGAAGGTCGTCAACGACGCCATCGGCGCGCTGCGCGTGAAGATCGGCCACAGCGAGTTCGGCAAGAAGACGGGCCTGTTCACGGCCGGCTGGAAGCCGCTGTGGGTGGTCGACTTCCCGATGTTCGAATACGACGAGGAAGACGGCCGCTACACCGCTGCCCACCACCCGTTCACCAGCCCCAAGGACGGCCACGAAGACTTCCTGGAATCCGATCCCAGCAAGGCGTTCGCGAAGGCCTACGACATGGTGCTGAACGGTTGGGAAATCGGCGGCGGCTCGGTCCGTATCCACCGCGAGGAAGTGCAGAGCAAGGTGTTCCGCGCGCTCAAGATCGGCGCCGAGGAAGCCCGCGAGAAGTTCGGCTACCTGCTGGACGCGCTGCAATACGGCGCGCCTCCGCACGGCGGCATCGCCTTCGGCCTGGACCGCATCGTCACGATGATGACCGGCGCTGAATCGATTCGCGACGTGATCGCCTTCCCGAAGACGCAGCGCGCCCAGGACCTCCTGACGCAAGCGCCGTCGGAAGTCGACGAGAAGCAACTGCGCGAGCTGCACATCCGCCTGCGCAACGTCGAAAAGGCGTAGGAAGGCCCACCCCCGGAGCGCCTTCGGCGCTTCCCCCTCTAAGGGGGCCCGCTGGCGGACCGGCAGAGCCGGATCCGCTGCGGTGCGCTTGAGGTGCGCCCGTAGCGCGCAGTCGCAAAGATGGGAACACCCGGCTGAAATGGAGTAATCTGGCTAACGCCGCCAAACACGGCGGCGGCTGGCCAGAGGACCTACCGGGACCCGGCCGGTGGTTCCCAAGATTTGAAAGGCGCCATTGCTTCCATGTCGCTCATCCGAGTCGTCAGCTACAACATACACAAGGGCCGTTCGGCACTGGGCCGGCGCGACTCCCTGAATGAACTTCGCCTGGGCCTGTATGGCCTGCGCCCCGACCTGGTCTTCCTGCAGGAGGTCCAGGGCCGCAACGAGCAGAAGTCGCTGCTCGACGCTCAGCACGAATCGCTGGCCGCGGCATTGCGGCTGGATGTGGCCTATGGCCGCAACGCCATCCGCCACGCCACCGACCACGGCAATGCGCTGCTGTCGCGTTATCCCATCCTCGACCACGAAAACCTCGACATCTCCGATCATCGCCTCGAGCAACGCGGGCTGCTGCATGCGCGCATCGATGTGGGCGATCGGGCGGTGCATTGCTTCGTGGTGCATCTGGGCCTCTTTGCCGGCAGTCGCAGCCGTCAGATCCTGGCGCTGACCGAACGCATCAAGCGCATGGTGCCCGACGGCGAGCCCATCCTGATCGCCGGCGATTTCAACGACTGGAATGACCGGCTGGCGCCCATGTTCGTGCAGCAGCTTGGGCTGTACGAAGTGTTTTCGCACGCCCCGCGCAGCCATGGCGGCGACCTGCCGCGCCTGCGCGACTCGGTCAAGCGGCTGTCCAACGCCCTGCGCGGTTTGCCCAGCAGCGGCGTCTCGGTCATGGAGCGCAACAACCAGCTCGGCATGGACGGCAGCTCCCGGCTGCTGGCGCCGCCGCCGCGCACGTTTCCCGCCGTGTTCCCGTGGTTCCGCCTGGACCGCATCTACCAGCGGGGCTTTGCCGTGCGCAGCGCCCGGGTGCTGCGCGGCCGCGAGTGGGCCAAGCTGTCCGATCATTCGCCCTTGCTCGCGGAGCTGGAACTCCCGTGAAGGACGAGCAGGACAGGCTGGAGTGGGTGCAGGGCAACGATATCCGTCTGCTCCAGAACGGCGCCGACTTCTTTCCCGCGCTGTGCGCGGCGATCGACTCGGCCACGGTCAGCGTGCACCTGGAAACCTACATCTTCATGCTCGACCGCACCGGCACGAAGGTGCTGGAGTGCCTGTCGGGGGCCGCGCGCCGCGGCGTCAAGGTACGCGTGGTCCTGGATGGCTTCGGCAGCGCGTTGCACGGCGAGCGCGTGCGCGTCGCGCTGACCAATGCGGGCGCGCAGTGCCGCATCTTCCGGCCCGAGCCGCGCTGGTTCGCGCGTTTCGTGCCATCGCGCAGCCGCCTGCGGCGCCTGCATCGCAAGGTCACCATCATCGATGGCCGCATGGCGTTCATCGGCGGCATCAACGTCATCGACGACTACGATGACCTGGATCCCACCGACGGCCTGACCGGTCCGCGTTTCGACTTCGCCGTGCAGGTCGAAGGCCCGCTCGTCACGCAGGCGGCCCATGCGCAGGATCTCTTGTGGGTACGCCTGAACTGGGCGCGCCTGCGGCGCCATCCGCGCGATTGGCATCGCCTGCAGCTGCTCAAGCCGCGCGACGTTCCCGCGCCGCCGGGCGGCATGCTGCGCGCCGCGCTGGTGCTGCGCGACAACCTGCGTTTCCGCAGGACATTCGAGCGCGCCTACCTGTTCGGCATCTCGCGCGCGCGGCGCGACATCCTGATCGCCAATGCCTACTTCTTCCCGGGCGTGCGCTTTCGCCGCGCGCTGGCCAAGGCAGCCGCCCGCGGCGTGCGCGTGCGGCTGCTGCTGCAGGGCAAGGTCGAATACCGGATGCAGTATCACGCCACGCGCTCGCTGTATGACAAGCTGCTGCGCGACGGCATCGAGATCTACGAGTACATGCCGAGCTACCTGCACGCGAAGGTCGCGGTGATCGACAACGTGGCGACGGTGGGGTCATCGAACCTGGACCCCTTCAGCCTGCTGCTGGCGCGCGAGGCCAATGTCGTGGTCGACAGCCAGCCTTTCGCCTGGGACCTGCAGGAGCGCCTGGAAACCGCCATCCGCGAAGGCGGACGCTTTATTCGGCCGCTGGATTACCAGCGCCGGGGTTTCGTGCGGCGGTGGGTCGATGCGGCGTCTTATGCGTTGCTGCGGATTGGCGTGGCGTTCACGGGCACGTCGGACAAGTACTGAACGCGCGCGCTCATGTACGGGGTTTGAGAAGCCCCAGCGCCAGCGCCGTACCCACCAGGATGATGGCCGCGCCAATCGCGATGGACGGCGTCACGGCTTCATCCAGCAGCGTTGCGCCCCAGACCACGCCGAATATCGGCACGAGGAACGTCACGCTCACTGCCGCAGTGGGACCCACATTGGCGATCAGCCGGAAGAAGACGATGTACGCCGCACCGGTGCAGACCACCGCCAGCAGTATGGTGGAGATCCACGCGGACGCCGAGGCAGGCGTTGCCGGCCAAGCCGGAATGGCCAGCGGCAACAGCACGAGCGACGCGGCGATCATGCTGCCCGTGGCGCTTGCCAGCGCGTCCACACCTGTCAGGAAACGCTTGGTCCAGTTGGCCGCGATACCGTAGAAGACCGGCGCCGACACGGCCGCGAGGACGGCCGGGCCTGTGCCGCCAGCCTGGAAATTCAGCTTGTCCCAGACCAGCACGACGATGCCGATCAGGCCGATGAACAGCCCCAGCGATCGCATCCACGGGAGCTTGTCCTTGAGCCACAGCCACCCCACCACGGCGCCCCACACGGGCGTCACCGCGTTGGCCACCGACAGGAAGCCGGCGCCGAGGGACTGTGCGGCATAGGCGTACAGCAGAAAGGGCACGGCGGCATTGAGGGTGCCGACCACCAGCAACGCCTTCCAGTGGCGTCCGATGATGGGCAGCTTGCCGCGCCACATCGCGGCCGGCAGCAAGAACAGGGCAGCAAGTCCGACGCGCAGCTCGATCAGTGCGATGGGTCCGAACTCCTTGACCGCCACGCGCATGAACAGAAAGGAGCCGCCCCAGACGGCGGCCAGCAGCAGCAAATCCATCAGATTGCGTTGACGCATGATTTGTCTCGGGCGTACGCCTTATTTCCGGTTCGTGACCAGATTCTTCATCTTCACCCGGTGCGCCAGCAGCGCGCAGGTCAGGGACAGGACGATACACAGGATCAGCCCGGTCCGCACGCCGGAAAGCACCGTGCTGTGCGAAATCAGAATGCCGACCACGGCAGTGCCCAGCGCGCTGCCGATGGCGCGTGTGGTCTGCACCAGCGCCGACGCCACGCCCACGTCGCGCCGCTCGCTCAGCATCTGCATGAAGAGCGTCAGGTTGGGCAACAGAAAGCCCAGTGCGCAGCCGTTGACGAAAAAGGCGGACAGGATCCACCACGCCGACGTGCCCGGTGAAATCAGCAGCACCATCAGCGATCCCGCGGCCAGCAGGCCGCCGCCGAACACCATCAGCCGCTGTGGTTCGGTCTGCTTGGGAAACATGCGGCCGTTGATGATGCTGCCGACCGAGATCGCGGCCACCAGCGGCGTCAGCAGCAGGCCCGCCTGGCTCGGCGTGTAGCCCAGCACCTGCTGCAACAGCAGCGGACTGTAGAAGATCAGGATGAACATCACTGCGCCCACCATCATCGCTGCCACGTTCAGGAGGCGCGGGTCGCGGCCGGACAGCACGCGCAGCGGAAAGATCGGCGACTTCACGCGGCGTTCGGTCGGAATCAGGATGGCAATGGCGGCAGCGCCGACCAGCGCCAGGGTCAGGCCGAGCATGGGGTGCGCGTGTTCGCCGCTGGCGAAAGCAAGCTCCAGCGCGGCCAGCGGCGCGCCCACGGCCAGCACGAGCAGGATGGCGCCCACCCAGTCGATCTTGCGGCTGCCGTCGTGAATGGGCCGGATGCGCGGGAAATAACGGGCCAAGAGGAAGAAGGCGGCCGCCGCCGCGATCGGCGTGATGAAGAACGCCGCGCGCCACCCCAACGCCTGCGTGGCCGCGCCGCCGAGCACCGGGCCGATGCCGCTGGCCATAGCAAAGGCCGCGGACACCAGCGCCATCCATCTGACCCGCTGCTTGGCGTCGGGAAACAGATCCGCCGGCGCGGCGAACGCCGTGGCGATCATCATGCCGCCGCCCACGCCCTGCAGGGTGCGGAACACGATGAGTTGGGTCATGGACTGCGCCAGGCCACAGGCGATGGAGCCCAGCGCGATGATCAGCACCGATACCAGCATCAAGGGCTTGCGGCCGAACATGTCGCCCAGGCGGCCGAAGATCAGGATGGAAGCCGCAGTGGCCAGTAGATAGCCCGTGCCGACCCAGGCGTAGAGCGCCATGCCATTCAACGCCTCGGCCACGCGCGGCAGGGTGGTGCTGATGATGGTGGAATCCAGGGCAGCAAGCACCACGGTGGCCGACACGCCTGCCATCGCCATCAGCAGGTCCCGTCGAGAGCGTGTGGGATCAGTGGCTGGCTGCGGGGGCGTCGGCGGCGGATTCATGCCGTCAAGGATATCACCGGCACCCTAGGGTTATCACTTGTAAAACGTGTGATATCCCCAGAAAACCGCGATGACCAGCACGACCAGCATCCAGGACCAGCGTGAATTCGAAAGGCCTCGCGCTTCTGGTTCGGGAGGCGGGGGAGGGGGCGCGATCCGCGGCTGTGCCGCCATGTGGTCGATGAAGGACGCGAAGAACTTCTCGATGATCTTCTCGCCGGCCTTCAAGAGAACGCCTTCTCCGCATTCGCCCAGCTTGCCGCCCGCCATGCCAGCCACCGTGTAGGCCACGCGGGTGCCCTGGTCCTTGGTGGTCAGGTTGACCTGCGCCGTGCCGATCGCCAGGCAGGCGGCGCGCCCCTTGCCTTCGAACACCAGCGTGCAGCTGTCGGGGGCGTTCATGTCGGAGAGCAGGATCTCGCCTTCGTAGTCGGTGTCGATACCGGCGATCTTGGCGCGCAGCGTGACCGCATATTCGGTCGGGCTGCGCATGGCGACTTCGACACACCCGGGAATGCATTTCTGTAACACTCGCGGGTCGGTCAACGCATCCCATGTCTGGTGCTGCGTCGAAGGAATCCATTGGGCATCGGCAATGCGCATGGCTGTCTCCTTGTAGAAACGCTTTATGTGCATTCTGTGCCCAAAAGGCGGGTTTGGCTATCTCGGGGACAAAACCCTGCCGGGCCAAGCGGTCAGTCGTGGTTGTCGCGATCCTGCCGGTCACCCGCCAGCAGCGAGATCCAGTGCCGTGTGGACTGGTCGTGCGACGGCGCCTGCGGTTCGCCATGGAGTTCGCGCAGGATGCCGCTGGCCATCTTCTTGCCGGCTTCGACACCCCATTGGTCGAAGGGGTTGATGCCCCAGACCAGCGCTTGCACGAAGACCTTATGCTCGTAAAGCGCGAGCAAGGCGCCGAGCGCCTCGGGCGTCAGGCGCGGAAGCACGATCAACGTCGAGGGCCGGCCGCCCTGATGGTGGCGGTGGCGGGCAAGCCATTGCGCATCGGCTTCCGGCATGCCTTGCGCCTTCAGCGCCGCCTCATCCGCGTCGATCGATGTGCCCCGCAGCAACGTCTGGCGCTGCGCAAGGCAATTGGCCAGCAGCATGGCGTGCTCCTCGACCCATTGATGGTCGGCTTCGCGGCACATGATGAAATCGACCGCCGCGCCGTCCGTGCCTTGGTGCAGCCATTGGAAGAACGTATGCTGCCCGTCCGTGCCCGGCATGCCCCACACCGATGGACCCGTGGGCACGCCCACGGGCCGGCCGGCAATATCCACGGACTTGCCGAGCGACTCCATGTCGAGCTGCTGCAGATAGGGAGCCAGGTATTGCAGGCGGGCGTCGTAGGCGGCAATGCTGAGTGAGCCGTAGCCGAGCACGCTGCGGTTGGCGATGCCGGCCAGCGCGAGCTGCACCGGGGCGTTGTCGGCAATGTCAGCCTGGGCGAAGTGGTCGTCCATCGCGGCAGCGCCGGCGCGGATGCCCTCGATCACGTCCAGGCCCACGGCCAGCGCAACCGGCAAGCCGACAGCCGACCAAAGCGAGTAGCGGCCGCCCACCCAGTCCCAGAATTGGAAGGTCTGGCTTTCGGGAATGCCGATCTTGGCCGCCGCCGCCGGCTTGGCAGTGATGGCGACCACCTGTTCGTAAGGATTCTCTATTCCCGCATCGGACAGCCACTGCACGGCGCGGCGCAGGTTCGCCAGCGTCTCGGCCGTCGTGAACGACTTGGACGTCACCACCACGAGCGTTTCGCGGGGGTCCATGCCCAGGACTGCGTCCTCGATGGCGTGGCCGTCGATATTGGCGACGAACTTGAGGTCACGGCGGCAGCCGTAGCCACCGCACGCGTCTGTGGCCAGACGCACGCCCCAGTCGCTGCCGCCGATGCCGATATGGATGATGGACTTCCATTTGCCGTGCGCATCGGCGTCCTGCACGAAGTCGCGCACGCGCTGGTGTTCGTGGGCGACTTCCTCGATAGGCTGACGCGCGCGCAGCATCGTGTGCCACGCAGCACGATCCTCGGTCATGTTGACAGGCTCGCCCGCCAGCAAGGCCTTGCGCGCGGTGTCGAAGCCGCGTGCGTGGAGCAGGGCGGCGCCGGCCTGCCGCGCGGCGGGCGAGTCGACATGCGCGCTCAGGTCAACGGTCAGGTCGGCGGCCTGCACGAGGTGCAGCGCATCAGTGCAAAACGCGCCTTCGAGGACGGCTTCGGAAAATGCCTTCCATTCGGGCAGTTGCAGCAGGCTTGCGTGTTCAGCGGGCTTGAAAGGATGCATATTTTCGGGAATGCGTCGTGGTGCTGGAGTCGAGGCATCGGGTCGCCGGAATCGTCGCCCGAACTTTCTTGCTGTTAGGAAAGGTCGGCAGTTTAGCTGTTTGGCCGGTGTCGATACAGGCACCATTTATTTTCTGAACACCGTATCCGTCCATTTGTAAACCCGCCAGTCTTCCGATCCTTACACAAATGCGTCTGACGCTACAATCCGCCTAACTTTTTAGGCGCCCTTCCATGCTGTACGTCCTCGTAGCGTTCCTGGTTTCGCTCATTTCGACCTTGCTGATCGTTCGCTACCGCGCCTGGCACGATGGACTGACGGCCGATCACGATCTTGAAGGGGTGCAGAAGTACCATGCAGTCCCTGTGCCACGCATCGGCGGCTTGTCCCTGCTTGTTGCTTCCGGCGTGACCTGCGCATTGGTTGCCGTGCGCGAACCCGATGTGCTCCCGAATCTGGTTCTGTTGCTCGCGGCAGGCATGCCCGCTTTTCTGGGCGGATTTGCCGAGGACCTGACGAAAAAGGTGAGAGTGCTTGTCCGGCTGGGGCTTGCGATGCTCTCGGGTGCTGCAGCGTTTTACTTATTGGGCGCTGAAGTGACGCGTGTCGACATTATCGGCGTGGACTGGCTGCTGCAATTCGGGGTGATTTCGCTGGTATTTACTTCCGTCGCCATCGGCGGCGCCGCGAATGCGATAAATATTATCGACGGATATAACGGCTTGGCCGCCGTGGTGTCCGCAATGATATTGGCCGGTTTTGCGTACGTATCGTTTTACCTGGGTGACCGCTTCCTTCTGATTGTTGCCCTGAGCACCTTGGGCGCCGTCATCGGCTTCCTGGTCTGGAATTTTCCGCACGGCCATATTTTCCTTGGTGATGGTGGCGCATATCTCCTCGGATTCATCATCGGTGAACTGTCCGTGCTGATGCTTGCCCGGCATCCCTACGTCTCCGCCTGGTTCCCCCTGCTGTTGTGCATCTATCCGGTGTTTGAGACGCTCTTCTCCATCTACCGCAAGAAATTCCTCCGGGGGCGCTCGCCAGGCGCGCCGGATGGCGTGCACTTGCACATGCTGATCTACAAACGCCTGGTCCGCTGGGCCATCGGTTCGCGTGAAATGCGGCATCAGACGCAACGTAATTCAATGACGTCGCCTTACCTGTGGCTGCTTTCGTCGCTGGCGGTTATCCCCGCGGTGCTTTTTTGGCAGAATCCCTGGCTGCTGATGCTGTTTACGGGCATTTTCTCGACGACGTATGTCGTCTTGTACCGCCGCCTGGTTTTGTTCCGAATGCCAAAGTGGATGATCTTGAAGAAAAAGAAGCGGTCATAATCCCGATTTGGTGTTCTGCCCCAGCTTGCCCGGAACGGCTCGACAAAGGATGCGCTGGCTTGCGCAGCAATTGCCATTGTTGATGTAAAGTTCCGGCTGCGTTGATCGGTGTCTGCTCTCATCGGGTCGAGCGCGGCTCCCTGCACCAATCCTTGTCCATGCCCACACGAATTCTCATCGTTCGCACGTCCTCCCTGGGCGACCTCGTCCACATGCTGCCTGCGATCACGGATATCGCCCGGCACGTGCCGGACGCGCAGATCGACTGGGTCGTCGAGGAAGCCTTCGCCGAGATCCCGTCGTGGCATCCCGCCGTCAACGAAATCATCAAGGTCGCACACCGGCGCTGGCGTAAGTCGTGGTGGTCCGCCCAAGTGCGTGCCGAGCGGCGCGCGCTGCGCGAACGCCTGCGCGCCGTGCGCTACGACGTGGTCCTGGACATGCAGGCCTTGCTGAAATCGGCGTGGCTGGTGCGTCAGACGCAGGGCGTCAAACATGGGCTGGACTGGCGGTCCGCGCGCGAGCCGCTGGCCTCGCTGTTCTATAACGTGCGTCATCGCGTCGAATTCTGGCAGCCCGCGGTGATCCGCCAGCGCAAGCTGGCCGGGCTGACGTTCGGCTATCAGCACGCCGGCTTGCCCGATTTTGGCTTGCAGGCGTTCGCGCGCCAGGCGACCCAGGCGCCCGAGCCGGTCGTCGAAGTCGGCAGCGGCGGTCTGAACGCCGCCGAGCTGCCGCGGCTGCATCATGTGGACACTGACCGCGGCTATGCGGTGATCATGCCGTCGGCCAGCCGTGACGACAAACTGTGGCCCGAGGAAGACTGGCGCGTGGTGTTCCGCCGCCTGCGCGAGGCCGGCTGCACGCTGAAGCTGCTGGCCGGCAACGAACAGGAAGCCGAGCGCGCCCAACTGCTGGTGGCGGGCATGGAGGGGGCCGAGGTCATGCCCCGCATGGATCTGTCCGCCGTGGCCAAGCTGCTGGCCGGCGCCCGCCTGATGGTGGGCCTGGACAGCGGCCTGACGCACCTCTCAGCCGCGCTGGGCCGTCCCACGATCGGCATCTACCGGGCCTCGACGCCCGTGCGCACCCCCCTGGTCGGGTCCAACTACACCGCCAGCCTGGGCGACCGCGGCGCCTCGCCGTCGCGCGAGGCCGTCATGGCCTCGGTCGAGCAGGCGCTCGCCGCGCAGTGACATGAACCGCGGCGTCTACACGCTGGGGCTTCGGGCGCTCGCGCCGCTGATCTGGCTATGGATGGCCCGCCGCGCCAAGCGCGCCGGGGGCCGCTGGGAAATCTTCTCTCCCGAACGCTTTGGACGCCCTGATCCGGCCACCGTGCTGCCGGACAACCCGGTCTGGATGCATGCCGTCAGTCTGGGCGAGACGCGAGCCGCGCTGCCGCTCTTGAACGCACTGCTGGCGCGCGGCCTGCCGGTGTTGCTCACGCACACGACGGCGACCGGCCGCGCGGAGGGCGAGCGCCTGTTCAAGGATGCCATCGCACGGGGGCAACTGCGGCAGGTCTGGCTGCCCTACGATTTTCCG
>NZ_DIEJ01000244.1:35748-37247 GCF_002418565.1 Achromobacter sp. UBA5777
CTGCTGGCCGCCGCGCGGCAGGCGCGGGTGCCCATGGCGCTGGTCAGCGCGCGTTATTCCGCGTCGTCGCTGCGCCAGGCGCGCCGGATGGGCCGCGTGATGCGCGAGGCCCTGGCCGGGCTGGACATGGTGTTGGCGCAGACGGCGGAAGATGCCGGGCGGCTCGCCGAGGCGGGTGCGCCGGCGGCCGTTGTGACCGGCAATCTCAAGTTCGATCTGGTGCTGCCGCCCGCTCAGGTAGAGGCGGGACGCGCGTGGCGCGCACAGCTCGGACGCCAGGTCGTTGCGGTCGCCAGCACGCGCGAGGGCGAAGACGCGCCGTTCATCGAGGCGATCAAACGTCAGGCAGCAGCACCGGGCGCGCCGCTTTTTTTGTTGATCCCGCGTCATCCCCAGCGCTTTGACGAAGCTGCGCGCCTGTTGTCGGACGCGAAAGTCGGTTTTGCGCGCCGTTCGGAAGGCACGCTTGTGCCGCCGGATGCCGCCGTGCTGGTGGGGGATTCGCTGGGCGAGATGGCTTTCTATTACGCGGCCTCGGATGTCGCGATCGTGGCGGGCAGCTTTGCGCCGCTGGGTGGTCAGAACCTGATCGAAGCCTGCGCGGCGGGCGTGCCCGTCATCGTCGGGCCGCACACGTTCAATTTCAAGCAGGCGGCTGAAGATGCCGTCGAAGCCGGCGCCGCGCTGCGCGCCGAAGATCCGGCGCAGGCGGTGGACGCGGCAATCGCGCTGCTGCGGGACACGCCGCGCAGGCTACTGGCGAGCAACGCCGCGCGGGCTTGGTTCGACCAGCATGCGGGCGCCACGGGGCGGACGATGGATGCGTTGGGACCTTGGTTGGAAGGACCGGCGCCGGGCCGTTAAGGCGTTTTACGCGGCGCCAACGTAACCGCGCCCGGATTCAATTCCTGGCTGAATCGCCGCCCATCGCGGCCTTCGTCTTCGGGCCGGGCGCCCAGCCAGCCTTGTCCCAGCGCATACACGCCCAGATTCGCCAACAGGATCAGGATGAAGAGCACGCGCATGCCGGACCTTCGTCAGGGAGTGGTGGTCAAGGTGGCGCGCGCTACGGCGGCCAGTCCGTCCAGGACCGGGTGGTCCAGGTAAACGGGAACCGGCGTGGCGCCGAAAGCCCCGCCTGCGTCGGCCAGCAGCTGTTCGATTTCCTGGTGCACTTCGGGCCAGCCGCCGCCGGCCGCGTAGATCTGCGGCGTCTGGCCGTAACGCTGGCGGCCCGCCAGCCATTGGCGCACGACCGCGCCGGCCTGCGCAGCGGCGATGCCCGAGGCGATGGCCTCGTGCGTGTCCGTCGGATAGGGCACGACCTGGCCGTTGGCGATGGGCAGGTTGGCCGTGCCATGGGCAAGCGACGTGCGCATCATGGCCGGGCCCGGCAGGATCAGGCCGCCCGCAAAAACGTTGTCGGGTCCGACGGTGTCGATGGTGGTGGCGGTGCCGAAGCTGGCCAGCACGAACGGCGGGTGCGTGCCGGGCAGGCG
>NZ_DIEJ01000244.1:37276-37493 GCF_002418565.1 Achromobacter sp. UBA5777
CCCAGCTGTGTGGGACTGCGATAACTGTTGACCAGCCCCAGCGTCGTCGCTTGGGACGGCGACCAGTTGACGGTGCAGCCGTGCTTTTGCAGGATGGCCGCGATGGCGTCGCCGCGGGCTGCGCCAGCGACATTCACGCCCAGCGCGCGCCGCGGCGGCCGGGGCAGGGCGGCAAGCCAGTCATCCAGCGCGTTCAGGTCCAGGCCGTCGAAGGCGA
>NZ_DIEJ01000244.1:37729-38011 GCF_002418565.1 Achromobacter sp. UBA5777
CCAGCGCGTCCACCTGGCTGAAACGCTGCCGGAATGCGCCGAAGCCGTCGCGTTCAAGCGTGCGGACCGCCTCGTGCCACGCGGCGGCGCTGGCGCAGATCAGGTCTGCGGCGAGGGCGGCGCGCTCGGCGCCGGCCTGCACCTGCGTCCAGTCCGCGATCTCGCGGCCCAGGGCAAGCGACAGTTCGGAAGCGTCGGCAAGATTGACGCCCATGCCGATCACCACGGTGTAGCCGGTGTCGCGGCCGCCCGGATTGCGGGTGGTCTCGACCAGGATGCCCG
>NZ_DIEJ01000051.1:0-12589 GCF_002418565.1 Achromobacter sp. UBA5777
CGGGTCCAGACTTCGCAGCGCACGCGCTGGCTGTCGTCCAGTTGGACAGCGGGAGCGGACGCGGCGACGGGAGCGGTCAAGGTTTGCATAGGTTTTCCTCGGAAAGTGATGCCGGACGCTTGCCCGGCGGGTAAAGGACGGCGCGCGCCGGTAGGTTGCGCACCGCCCCGGATTCCGGCAACGCTAGGCCGGGGTGCAGCAAGACGATTGCTTGGCCAGCAGTTCCGCGTCGCACTTGGGGCAGAACTCGTGGTGCCCGGCCAGGTAGCCGTGATTCGGGCAGATGGAGAACGTGGGCGTGACCGTGATGTACGGCAGGCGGAAGTTGGTGAGCGCGCGGCGCACGAGTTGCTTGCAGGCCTCGGCGGTGGACACGGCCTCGTTCATGTACAGGTGCAGCACGGTGCCGCCCGTGTACTTGCTTTGCAGCGTTTCCTGCAGTTGCAGCGCGTGGAAGGGATCATCCGTGTAGCCCACCGGCAACTGGCTGGAGTTCGTGTAGTAGGGCTGGGCGTCCGTACCCGCTTGCAGGATGCCGGGGTAGCGCTTGCGGTCTTCGCGGGCGAACCGATACGTGGTGCCCTCGGCAGGCGTGGCTTCAAGGTTGTAGAGGTGGCCGGTTTCTTCCTGGAATTCGGTCATGCGCTGGCGCACGCGGTCCAGGAGGCGCACCGCAAAGGCGTGGCCGGCGGGCGTGGTCACGTCTTCGGCATCGTCCGTGAAGTTGCGGATCATCTCGTTGATGCCGTTCACGCCCAGCGTGCTGAAGTGGTTGCGCAGCGTGCCCAGGTATCGGCGGGTGTAGGGGTAGAGGCCCTGGTCGATGTAGCGCTGCACGACCTTGCGCTTGGTTTCCAGCACGTCGCGGCCCAGCGCCAGCAGGTAGTCCAGGCGCTCCATCAGCCGCGCTTCGTCGCCGCGGCAGGTATGGCCAAGCCGGGCGCAGTTCACGGTCACCACGCCGACGGATCCAGTCTGCTCGGCTGAACCGAAAAGGCCGTTGCCGCGCTTCAGGAGTTCGCGCAGGTCGAGCTGCAGGCGGCAGCACATGGAGCGCACCATGTGCGGCTCCAGGTCGGAGTTCAGGAAGTTCTGGAAGTACGGCAACCCGTAGCGCGCCGTCATTTCAAACAGGCGCTCGGTGTTGGGATGGTCCCAGTCGAAATCGGGCGTGATGTTGTACGTGGGGATGGGGAACGTGAACACGCGGCCCTTCGCGTCGCCGGCCATCATGACCTCGATGTAGGCGCGGTTGATCATGTCCATCTCGGCCTGCAGGTCGCCGTAAGAGAAGGGCATTTCCTCGCCGCCCACGTAGGGGATCTGGTCCTTCAGGTCGGCCGGGCAGGTCCAGTCGAACGTGAGGTTGGTGAAGGGCGTTTGTGTGCCCCAGCGGCTGGGCACGTTCAGGTTGAAGATGAGTTCCTGGATGGATTGCTTGACGTCCGCGTAGGTCATCGCGTCGCGGCGGATGAAGGGCGCCATGTAGGTGTCGAACGAGCTGAACGCCTGCGCGCCGGCCCATTCGTTCTGCAGCGTGCCCAGGAAGTTAACGATCTGGCCGATGGCGGCCGACATGTGTTTGGGCGGCGTGGATTCGACCTTGCCGGGAATGCCGTTGAAGCCTTCGGTCAGCAACTGGCGAAGCGACCAGCCGGCGCAGTAGCCGCTGAGCATGTCCAGGTCGTGGATGTGGATGTCGCCTTCGCGGTGGGCATGGCCGGCTTCCGGGGTGAAGACGTTGGAGAGCCAGTAGTTGGCGGTGACCTTGCCGGCGACGTTCAGGATGAGGCCGCCCAGGCTGTATCCCTGGTTGGCGTTGGCGTTGACGCGCCAATCGCGCTGTTCCAGATACTCTTCCATGGCGCTTTCGACGTCGACCAGCGTATGGCGCAACGACCGCAGGCGGGCGTGCTGCTCGCGGTGGACTATGTAGGCGCGCGCGGTGCGCCAGTGGCCTGCCTGGACCAGCACGTCTTCAACGCGGTTCTGGATGGTTTCGACGCCGGGGCAGACGTTGCCGTCCAGCTTGGCGATGACGGTGCCGGACAGCGCGCGTGCGCCTTGCAGGTCCAACTCCCCGGTGCTTTGGCCCGCCGCCGCCATGGCTTGCGCGATCTTCTCGCTATCGAATGCAACGACGCGGCCGTCGCGCTTGAGGATGTGTTGGATTTCCATTGTTGGCACCATATGTAGTGGAGTGCGAAGACTCTATCACCACATATGGTGCTGCGACCGGACGGATACGGCTGGATGTGGATGCCGGTTGACCCGCATCAAATGGCCGAAAACCGTCGTGAATTTGCGCAATGCGGCGATCGGTCGCACCCGGCGCCTGCGGCCGGCCTGGTACCTGGCGGCCGCGCCCGGTCCGAGACCGGATCAGAAGCCGATGCTCACGCCCAGCAGGGAAATCGCCACCGCGACCGCCGCCGTGCCGGCGGCCGGCCGCGGGGCCCAGGACAGCAGGCCAAACCACAACAGCGCGCCCGCGGACAGCCAGCCCAGCCAGACCACCATGCCCAGCACGTCGCCCCACAGGCCGACGCAGGGAAGGATTGCCAGCCCCATCAGCAGGACCCCCGCGCCGCGCAGAACGCGCGTGTGGCCGGCGTGCGGATCGCGCGTCCAGACCTGGTGATAGTGACGGGGGGTGGCGAGCGCCAGGCAGGCCATGCCGGCGTAGGTCAGCAGCAAGGCCATCGCGATGGCGCAGAGGTCGTTCATGGTCATGCGGCTGCTTTGTTGCGCGGGTCGCTGTGCCTGCCGGGTGGCGCGACGCCCTTGCGCTGTTGTGGGTAATGCCCCCGATTCTACGGGAATCGGCGCGGCGTCCGGCTTTGGAGCGCTTTGTATTTTCTGCACAGCTTCCGGGCCGCCACTGCACGGACTGCGGCAATCGCCTGCCCGGATCGGCGGACGCAGCCTCGGGAACGCGAATTGCTGTGTTCGCGCCTCCATCGGAAGCGATCGCCCGCCGTGCGCATCGTTGATGACCTACGACAAGGAGCCCGACCATGAAACGCAAAGCCGGAAACGCCCGCCAGATCAAGGAGCTGCTGTACCAGGCGCTGGAAACCGAGATCGGCGGCCTTGCCATTTACGAGACCGCGGTCAGCTGTGCCATCAATGAAGACCTGAAGAAAGAATGGCTGGGCTATCTGGAAGAAACCCGCACCCATCGCCGTGTGTTGTTGACGGTGTTCGAACAATTGAAGCTGGACCCGCAGGCCAAATCGCCGGGCCGTGACGTGGTGCGCCATCTGGGCGAATCGCTGGTGCGGGCGATGAAGATGGCCATCAACGCCGGCGACCCGGCCGCGGCTCAGCTGGTGGCGACCGAATGCGTGGTGCTGGCCGAGACCAAGGACCACGCCAACTGGTCGCTGATCGGGCTGATTGCCGAGCAGCAATCGGGCGAAGAAGCCAAGATCCTGAAGCAGGCCTATGACGCCGTGGCAACCGATGAGGACCATCACCTGTATCACACGCAAGGCTGGTCGCGCGAGCTGTGGATCGAGTCGCTGGGCTTCCCGGCCGTGCTGCCGCCGCCCGAAGAGGTGAAGAAAGTGGAAACCGCCATTGGTGCGTCCCGTGCCGAGCAGGCGCGCGAAACGATGCTGACCCATTAAGGAGAACGAATCATGCCAAGCAAGAAGCCAGCAAAGGGCGGCGCGCTCGACACCGCCTACATGAATACCGATAGCGGTCCGGCCACCGGACCCGCCGGCAAGCCGACCCACCCCGCGCTCCAGCGCGCGGCTGCCGTGGGCGCCACGACAGGCGCCATCCCCCACAACGCCAACAAGGAAGCAGAGTACGGCGAGCAGGCCGCGCGCTGTCCTTACGCCGGCGCACACGTGGGCACGGTGGATCCGGCCGTGGGCGCAAGCTCGCTGTCCGAGAAGGAAGTCTCGGACAAGACGGGCGACGCCGCCACGCCAGGCGTGAACCAGAACGACGGTACGTTGCCCCGCGTGCGCGCCGACGGCGGCGGCCAGGCTCTGACCACCAACCAGGGCGTGCGCATCAGCGACAACCAGCACTCGCTGAAAGCCGGGCTGCGCGGGCCGGCGCTGCTCAAGGACTTCATCCTGCGTGAAAAGATCACGCATTTCGACCACGAGCGCATCCCCGAGCGCATCGTGCACGCGCGCGGCTCGGCGGCCCATGGCTACTTCGAGTGCTACAAGCCGCTGACGGACCTGACCGCTGCGTCGCTGTTTGCCGAGGCCGGCAAGCGGACCCCGGTCTTCGTGCGCTTTTCGACCGTGGCTGGCGAGCGCGGGTCCAAGGATACGGCGCGCGACGTGCGCGGCTTTGCCGTGAAGTTCTACACGGACGAGGGCAACTGGGACCTGGTGGGCAACAACATGCCGGTGTTCTTCATCCAGGACGCAATGAAGTTCCCGGACCTGGTTCACGCGGTCAAGCCCGAGCCGCACCATGGCATGCCGCAGGCGGCGTCCGCGCACGATACCTTCTGGGACTTCGTGTCGCTCATGCCCGAATCCACGCACATGCTGATGTGGGCGATGTCGGACCGTGCGATTCCGCGCAGCTACCGGATGATGCAGGGCTTTGGCGTGCACACGTTCCGCTTCGTCAACGCGCAGGGCGAATCGCGGCTGGTGAAATTCCACTGGAATCCGATCCTGGGCACGCATTCGCAGGTGTGGAACGAAGCGGTCAAGGTGTCGGGCGCGGATCCGGACTATCACCGCCGCGACCTGTGGGAAGCGATCGACGCGGGCCACGGCCCCGAATGGGAACTGGGCGTGCAGGTCTTTACCGAAGATCAGGCCGAAGGCTTCAGCTTCGACGTGCTGGATGCCACCAAGATCGTGCCCGAGGAATTGGTCCCGGTCGTGCCGATTGGCCGCATGGTGCTGGACCGCAATCCCGACAACTTCTTTGCCGAGACCGAGCAGGTGGCGTTTTGCGCCGCGCACGTGGTGCCCGGCGTGGACTTCACGAATGACCCTCTGCTGGCTGGCCGCATCCATTCCTACGTCGACACGCAGATCTCGCGCCTGGGCGGCCCGAATTTCCACGAGATTCCCATCAACGCGCCGCTGGCGCCGGTGCACAACAACCAGCGCGACGGCATGCACCGCCACGCCATCCATCGCGGCCGGGTGGCCTATGAGCCCAATTCGCTGGCCGGCGGTTGTCCGTTCCAGGCGGGTATGGACGGCTTCGTGTCGTTCCCGGAGCCGGTGACGAGCGATGAAATGCGCGGGCATCCCGAAAAGTTTGCCGAGCACTACAACCAGGCCACGCTGTTCTACGACAGCCAGACCGCCTGGGAGCGCAAGCACATCGTCGACGCCTTCGCGTTCGAGCTCAGCAAGGTGACGGTGCCGCAGATCCGCGAGCGCATGGTCGCGTCCCTGCGCAACGTGTCGGACGAGCTTGCGCAAGGGGTGGCCGACCAGCTTGGCATGGCGCTGCCGGATCCGCTGCCGCGCGCGACGAAGAATCCGCCCAAGCCCGAGGTGCAGGTGTCGCCGTCGCTGTCCCTGACCGCGCGGCCGGGCGATGGCAGCATCGCCACGCGCAAGGTCGCCATCCTGGCGGCCGAAGGCGTGGATGGCAAATCCGTATCCGCGGTGGCCGACGCGCTGATTCAGGCGGGCGCCGTCGTGCGGCTGGTGGGTCAGCGCATCGGTCCCGTCCAGAGCGCCGAGGGTGGCGCGTTCGATGCGGATGCGTCGCTGGATAACCATCCGTCCGGCGTGTTCGACGGGGCGGTGGTGGCGGGCGGCGCCGATGCCGCGGCGCTCCTGGCTGCCGACGGTCGGGCGCTGGAGTTCCTGCGCGACGCCTACCGGCACGGCAAGACGCTGATGGGTATTGGCGACGGCGTGCAGGTGTACGCGGCGGCGGGCATCGACCCGGATCCGAACGACGGCGGTCTGCTGCTGGGCGGGGAAGATCCGCAGGCGTTCATCGCTGCACTGGGCAAACATCGCCATCCGGAGCGGGAGACCACGCCACCGAAGGTATGAGGGACGCGCCCGCACGGGTAAGAACGGATCATTGACACGTGCGGGGCGGCTGCGAATACTGACTCGGCAGGTCGGGCGAGCGCAGCCAGCGCTCGCCCTTCTTAACCGGGGGAGAGGCCGTATGAACCGCGCGTCCGTGTTGCCTGTGAGACTTCTTGGCTGGCTCTGTGCCAGCCTTTTGACTTTTTCCGCCCTGATCAGCTTCTCCCCGCCCGCGAGGGCGGCGTCGTCGGCGGAGATCGGCGCCGACGCGATGGCGGCGCTGGAGCAGCTTTACTCCCAGGATCCACGCATGCGTGAACTGGGCAAGCAGGCTGTCGCGGTGCTGGTGTTTCCCGACATCATCAAGGGCGGCTTCCTGGTCGGCGGCGAGCGCGGCTCCGGCGCATTGATCCGCCGCGGCCAGGTCGAAGGGTTTTATTCGATATCTGCACTGTCTTTCGGGTTCCAGGCCGGCGCCCAGCAGTTTTCGTACGCGCTGTTCTTCATGAATGAGCCGGCGCTGGCATACCTGGATCAGAGCGACGGGTGGAGTCTGGGGGCGGGGCCCAGCCTGGTCGTGGTGGATCAGGGCTACGCCGCCAGCATCTCGACCACCACCTTGACGCAAGACGTGTACGCGGTGCCGTTTGGCGAGCAGGGCCTGATGGCGGGGATGGGTCTGCAAGGATCGAAGATCAGCCGCATGGATCCGAACTGAGTCATTTGCAGAAATGGGGGCGGGACCCCGGTTGGCGTCCCGCCGGCCGTCATTCCAGCGTTATGCCCGCACGCTGGGCGATGGCGCTGAAAGTGGCGATTTCTATCGCAATCTGCTCGCGGAAAGCCTGACCTGGCAGGAAGACCGGATTCAGTGACAGTTCCGATACGCGCTTGCGCACCTGGGTGTCCTGCATGATTTCCGCCATTACCCGGTTCAAGGTGTGCATGACCGGAGTCGGCGTGTTCGCCGGCGCGACCAATCCGTACCAGCCGACGAACGACACCTCCGGCATGCCCGCTTCGGCGAAGGTCGGCACGTCCGGCAATTGCGGCATGCGCTGTTCGCCGGTGACGGCCAGTGCGCGGATCTTGCCGGCGGCCACGTGGGCTGCCGACGCCGAAACTGTGTCCACTGCCAGCGCGATCTCACCGCCGATCAGCGCAGTCATGAGTTGCGCGCTTCCCTTGTAGGGCACCGGCGTCATCTTGGCGCCGGCAGCCTGCGCGAACATCTCGCCGGTGAGGTGGGGGGCGGACCCGGAGCCGAACGTACCGTACATCAGTCCGCCTTTGGCGCTTTCCTGTCGTGCGAGCTCAGCCGCCTGTTGTGGCGTCGCCGCGGGCAGCGCATTTTGCGCCAGCAGCACGACGGGCGCCATGGCGACGATGCCGATGTGCTCGAAGCTGCGCACGGGGTCGTAGGGCAGCGACGGTTTGAGTGCGGGTAGGACGCTGTACGTGGTGCTGCCGGACAGCATGAGCGTGTAGCCGTCGGGCGCTGCGCGGGCGACGGCTTCGGCGCCGATAAGGGTGGAGGCGCCGGGGCGGTTCTCGACGATGACGGGCTGACCCAACTTGCCCGTCATCTTGGTGGCGAGCAGGCGCGCCACCGCGTCGGTGGCGCCGCCCGGCGTGAACGGGACGACGATCTTGATGGCCTGGTCCGGATACGCGGCGTGGGCATTGGCGGCGGCAAGTGTCAACGCCAACAGGGCGGTGCGAAGTCTGGCGGTCATGATGGGGCTCGGTCGGTTCAGGCGTAGGTGGACGATTGGGAGCAGGCTTGTTCGAGCAGGTCGGCGCCCTCGGTGCCGAGGTCCCAGAAAAGGCCGGCCATGATGGCCAGGCCTTCCCGGGCGACGCTGCCTAGCAGGTGTTCATTGGGCGCGTGCTGCGCGCATGCGGGATAGGAGTGAGGCACCCACAGGGTGGGAAGGCCAAGCTGGTCGGCAAAAATGTCGTTGGGCAGGGAGCCGCCCAGGTTGGGCAAGAGGGCCGGCCGTTTGCCGGTGGTGCGCTCGAGCGAGGCGGCGGCCCAGCGCACCCACGGGGTGTCGGGCGACAGGCGCGTCGCGCCCGCCTGCATGCCGACACGAACCTCGACGTCGTCGAAGCCGCCCTGATGCAGGTGTTCGACCACGTGTTCTTGCAGGGCACGCCAGTCGGTGCCGACCACGAAACGCAATTGGCACCAGGCCGACGCTTCCGGAGGAATGGCGTTCACGGGCTTGGCGGGGTCGCCGGCGCCGAATGTCAGGACGTCGAGACTGTTCCAGCCGAATACCTTTTCCGGCGAGGTCAAGCCGGGTTCGCCCCACCAATCGTTGATTTGCGGATCGTCTACGCCACCACCGACTTCCAGGTCTCCCAGCGCCAAGGCGACCGCTGCGGGGATGGGCGGGGGGCGCAGCCCGGGCACGGCGATGCGGCCGTTCGCGTCCACCAGCGAACTGATCGCATGCGTCAGCCGGATGGCCGGGTTGGAGAGCAGCCCGCCCCAGTTGCCGGAATGGTAGCCGCGTTCCCGTGCCCGCACCTTGAGTTCGAAATTGACTGCGCCGCGCGAGCCCATGAACAGCGTGGGCCGCGCGGCGTTCAGGCGCGGCCCGTCGCTGGCGATGAAGACGTCGGCGGCCAGAAGATTGCGGTGCGTCTTGCAGAACGCGGCCAAGCCGGGCGAGCCCGCTTCTTCGCCGGTCTCGATGAGCCAGATCGTGTTGAACCCCAGCGCGCCGCCGCGAGCGGCGATGACACGCGACAGCGCCTCAAGGTTGATGGAGTGCTGGCCCTTGTTGTCGGCCGTGCCGCGCCCGTACCAGCGGTCGCCTTCGACCTGCAGGCGCCAGGGGTCCCGGCCGGCGTCCCATTTGGCGGCGTTGCCTCGCACCACGTCGCCATGACCGTACATGAGGACGGTCGGCAACTCGGCCGCTTCGATCCGGCGCGCGACCAGGATCGGCAGGTCCACCCCGGCAGGGTTGCGATGCACCGCGCAGGAAAAGCCCAGTGCCGACAGGCGCGGGACCAGCTCGATGGTCAGGTAGGCATGCTGCGCCGGGGCCTGGGTGGAGACTTCGCTTTCGGTGGTGTACGCGATGCGGCGCGCAAGGGTGTCCTGAAGGACGCCGCTGTCATACGCTTCTGTCGCGTGGAGAATGGCTTGTTCGCGGGTCATGGCGGTTCTCGGGGCAGTACGGAAAAACAAAAGTATTACGGTTCTACGCGTGCCACAATTAGATATTTCGCACTTTTGCGTTGCCATAAAGGCATCTCATCCAGGAGCCATCCATGATCTCCCTCGGTCTCAGATATTTCCTGGAAGTTGCGCGCTGCGGATCGATCGCGGGCGCGGCGGCCAGCCTGCACGTGGCGGCATCCGCCGTCAGCCGGCAGATCGCCAAGCTGGAAGACAGTCTGGGCATCGTGCTGTTCGAACGCCAGGCGCGCGGCATGGCGCTCAGCGAGGCCGGGCTTCAACTTGCGGCATACGCCCGGGCGGCCGCGCTGGAGGCCGAACGCGTCACCAAGGAGATCCGGCGGCGTAGCGCGCTAGGCGACGTTACGATCCGGCTGGCCTGCAGCGAGGGATTCGCACACCGATTCCTGCCGCTGTGCATGGCCGACTTCAAGCAGATCCGGCCCGAAACGCGTTTTCATCTTCAGGTGGACCGGCCGGAGGAGGTGATTCGCCGGATTCTCGAGGGAATGTCGCAGATCGCGCTGCACTACACGGTGGCGCAGGACGATCGCCTGAAGACCGAACTGCTGACGCGGGCGCCGGTTTACGCGGTGATGTGTCGGCAGCATCCGCTTGCCGCGCGCCGTGCGATCAGCCTGCGTGACCTGGCCGACGTGCCGGTATCGGTTGGCGATAAGGGTACGACCGTGCGGCAGCTTTTCGATACCGCGTGCGCCAATGCCGGGTTGCATATCGAGCCGGCCTACGTATCCAACAATTCGGCGGCCTTCCTGCCCATGCTGCCGGGCAGCCGGATCGTGGCGCTGACGGGCTACCTGACGTTGATGGGAGATCCGCAGGGCACTGCGCTGGCCGCAGTGCCCTTCAGCAACCCGGAGATGCGCCAGCGCAGCATCCAGGCCGTGACGCTGCAAGGGCGTACCTTGCCGCCTCTGGCCAAGGAGTTTCTGGAGTTCATGGCGGCGCGGCTCACCGCGGCGCCCCGCGCGCCGGATCTGGACAAGGGCGGCGCGTGAAGGGCGATGCCTAGACCGACCGCACGAACAGGGCGCGCAGCTTGTTCCAGAAATCGCCGCCCAGAACGAAAAAGCTGGACACCAGCATGACGTCGCCCAGCAGTTGCGCCTGCCACAGCCGCGGCCGGAAACCGGGCCAGATCTGGTCGACATAGGGTTCCAGCATCGACGTCAGCAGCGGCAGGATGAACATCACCATGCCGATGGCGTGGCGTACGGGGCCGACCTTCTGCACGGGCGCCAGCTTCTTCGCGTGACCGCCGATGATGGCCTTGAGTTGCTGGAATCCCTCTTTGCCCATGACGGCGATGCAGGTGATGAGCAGCACCTTGTTGGCGATGAAGATGGCGCCGGTCAGTGCGGCGATGCGCGATCCGGGGATGTCCATCGCGGCGCCGATGGGGATCAGGAACCAGAGCGCGAAGGCCAGGATGAAAATTCCGATCCCGCACTTGAAGCGCCAGCCCATTGCCGGCGCGGGTTGGGTTGGCAAGTCTTGGACACTCATGGCGGTCTCCTTGCAAGGGGTGGAATTTGAGGCGTGGGAATTCAATGCATGTGAATCAAGTTTCGGTAACCCGGCGGCGTGAGGAAAATATCCCCGGCTTGCGCGGCGCACGCGGCCGGGGTTCGAGCAACTGCAGCATCAGGCAGGCATACAGGGTGACGGCGATGAACAGCCCCATGCGCACGGCGAAGGCGGTATAGACGTCCTTGCCCGCCACGCTGTCCTGCACCGACTGGCCGAGCAGGATGATGAGCGTGATCAGGGTGTTCAGCCAGAAGCTGGGCGGATGCGGCGTGGGGCTCAGCCGGTACAGCTTTCTGGCCATCACCAGCCCGAATAGCAGCATCCACAGAAAGTACATCCACAGGCTGGGGAAGGGCCGCAGGGCGATCCAGAACCCCACCGCTAGCACGCCGGCCAGCAGCGTCGACCCCAGGATCTCGCGTGCCGCGCCATGCGCCGCCGTGACGCAGCTTTGACGGCCCAGGCTGACCGCCTTCAGGATGATGGGCATGTAGCCCAGCGGATCGGTCATCGCCAGCAGAAAGGCCGGCAACACGACCAGCGCCGCGCGCAGGGCCATGCGGCTTGCCTCGGCGGTCGGCAGAACAGGCGGGGGCGGCGGCGCCGGCAGGCCGGGCGGTTCGGGAAACAGCGCGTGGCAGACCCCCAGCACCAGGGCGGCCAGCAGCAGCGCTTTGACCAGCGCCTCGATCACCGTCACCGCCAGCCCGAAATCCAGGGTGCCTGCCGCGGAAATCATGGTCAGGCCGATGATCAGGAACGTCGACACCAGGTTGTTGCCGCCGCGCAGCCCGTGGCGAAACGCGAGGAACAGGCACAGGCCGACGATCAGCACGCCGCCGGCCGGGTAGTAGCGAAGCAGCGGAATCAGCAACAGCCCGCTGCCCGTGGTGAACAGCGCCACCAGCGCCAGGCCCAGGCCGGCTTTCAACGACAGCGGCCGGTTCATCTGCGCCAGCAGGAATACCCCGAGCACCGGCGCAATCATCGGGATCGGCATGTCCAGCCCGAAGCTGATCGCCAGGCACAGCGCCGTCCCCACGCCCAGGCGCAGGGCACGCTGGCCGCGCGGGGCGCGCGGGGGGGGGGGGGGGTGGCACCCCCGCCCCCCCCCCAACGCCCCCCCCCCCCCCCCNNAGGGCACGCTGGCCGCGCGGGTCGCGCGGGGGGGAGATGGCGTCAGTAGGCATAGGAAAGCCAGCTCATCAGCCGCAGGTACAGGCGGCCAAGGGGGTTGAGCGGATTGCCGGGGTTGGGAAACGCCATCACTTCGGCCTGGCCGCCCACCCGGATGCCGCGCAGGGAGGGAAGCTGTCCGGGATCGAGGTCGATGGCGACCGGAAAGCGTTGGGCGGGGCGCAGCCAGTCGCGGCTGTTCTGAACCGTGGGGAGGCTGCCGGGCTGCGTGGGCGTGCCGACGTTGACGCCATAGCCCACGCTGCGCACGCGGCCCTCGAACACTTGCCCGGGCAGCGCATCCAGGATGATGGCGACCGGCGTGCCTGGGTCGACGTGCCCCAGGTTGTTCTCGGTCATTTCCGCGTTGATCCACACGTCGTGGATGGCGATCAGCGTCATCACGGGCTTTCCCGCCGCGGCGAATTGGCCGGCGTCGGTCCGCAGGTCGGTGACCAGGCCCGCGGCGGGGGCGCGCACCTGCGTGTTGGCCAGGTCCAGTTCGGCCTTTGCGACCGCGGCGGCGGCGCTGCGCAGCTTGGCGTTGTCTTCCTCGCTGCCGCCTTCCTGTTCGCGCGCTCGCTGCACCTCGGCACGCGCGGCCGCCACCTGGCTGACCGCCTGGGCCAGATTCGCCCGCGCGATCTCCAGCCGGCGCAGCGATATCGTGCCC
>NZ_DIEJ01000050.1:0-26729 GCF_002418565.1 Achromobacter sp. UBA5777
CGACCAGGGCGCGGCACAACATACGGACATCGGTAGCTTGTAAGGAGGAGGGCATGAAAGCTCCAGGCAAGATAGGCACCGCGGCAGATAGTCAGAGAGAGGAGGGGGCGGCGTGGGGAGAAAATTCCGATACGGCGCGGCCGCAGAGCGCATCGACAATGCGCTGGCTGGCCTTGCCGTCGCCGTATGGATTGATCCGCCGCGAGAAGGCGCTGTGCAGCCCCGGGTCATCAAGCAGTCGGTTGACCTCGGTGACGATGCGCCGCGTATCGGTGCCGACCAGCGCCACCGTGCCCGCCCGCACCGCTTCCGGACGCTCCGTGACGTCGCGCATCACCAGCACCGGCTTGCCCAGATAGGGCGCCTCTTCCTGCACCCCGCCCGAGTCGGTCAGGATCAGGTGCGCGCGCTGCATGAACCACACGAAATCCAGGTAATCCAGCGGGTCGATCAAGTGCACGTTGGCAAGGCCGGACAGCTCGGCCATCACGACGCCGCGCACCTGGGGATTCAGGTGGACCGGGTACACGATCTGCAGGTCCGCGCGCCGGGCCAGATCGGCCAGCGCCGCGCAGATGTTGCGAAAGCCCTCGCCAAAGCTCTCGCGCCGGTGGCCCGTGACCAACAGCAGCCGGCGGTTCGGGTCCAGCCATGCGTATCGGGTCTGCAACATGCGGGTCAGGGCGCTGCCGGCGGTCAGCTTGGCGCAGGTCATGGCCAGGGCGTCGATCACCGTATTGCCGGTTACCGTGATGCTGCCCGCCAGGTTTTCGCGCAATAGATTCCCGCGCGACTCCTCGGTGGGCGCAAACAGCAGGTCGCCGATCGCGTCGACCACGCGGCGGTTCATTTCCTCGGGAAACGGCATCGCCAGGTTACCGGTGCGCAGCCCGGCCTCGACGTGACCGATGCGCACGCGCCGGTGGAACGAGGCCAGCGCACACGCCGATGCCGTGCTCGTGTCGCCGTGCACCAGCACGCAGTCCGGCTTCTCCGCTTCCAGCACGCCATCCACGCGGCTGATCAACCGGGCGTACAGGCCATTCAACGTCTGGTTGGGCACCATGATGTCCAGGTCGTGCTGCGCCTTCAATTCGAAGAGCGCCAGCACCTGATCCAGCATTTCCCGGTGCTGCCCGGTTACGCAGACCACGCTCTGGATCTGTGGCTCGTTCTGCAACGCGGTGACCAGCGGAGCCATCTTGATGGCTTCGGGACGCGTGCCGAAAATCGACAGGACTTTCATGACGGTGTGGCCCCCAGCGCCGGTGGCATTTTCTTGCGGCTATTTTGTCTTGAAAGCATTCGTAATATGTGTCGGAATATGTCAAGGCTTCCGGACATTTGGCGCGTCTTGGAGCACCGCTTCGTGCAATCCCACCACAGGGGAGATGCACGTTTCGTCCAAAATTTGGGGTCAAATCACGCGTGGCCGTTACAAGTGCCAAGATAAAGCACGAAACAATAAATTTCCGTTATGAACCCCGGGGTTTGAACGCGCCCATTCCCGCCGACGGATATGCCGAATTGCAAAACGGGGCCGTTGTGCGGATAATCACGAGTAATTCTTATTTAGATTTCCGGGCGTCCCAGGATGGCTCGAGGTCCTTCTACCCACGTGGCCAGCGACGCGCCGTCCTCACAAATCGAATCCCTGTACACCCACCATCACGGATGGCTTCATGGGTGGCTGCGCCGTCGCCTGGGCAATTCGTGTGATGCGGCCGACCTGGCGCATGACGCTTTCGTGCGCCTCATCCAGAAGCCGCGGCGCTTCGACAGCGCCCCCGAGGCCCGGGCGTATTTACGCGCCATGGCCAACGGCATGTGCGTGGACCTGTGGCGCCGCCGCCAGATCGAGCAGATGTGGCTGGAAGAACTGGCCGCGCGGCCCGAGGCCGTGGCGCCGTCGGCCGAGCATCAGGTCATCGTCATCGAGGCCCTGCTGGAAATCGATGGGATGCTGCGCAGCATGCCGGTGAAGGCCGCCAATGCATTCGTCATGGCGGTCGCCTGCGAGATGTCGGACAAGGAAGTGGCGCAGGAGCTGGGCGTGTCTACGCGAATGGTCCGCAAGTACGTCGCCCAGGCCATGCTGCACTGCCTGATGCTGGAAGCGCGGTCCGTGGCCACCGACTCGCCGATCCTTGTGCATCCGGCCGCGCCGGTGGCGACCGGTTCGGCATGACGAGCTGGGATTTCCCTGTTCCAGGCGCGACATGACCTCCTCGCATTCCGCCGTCGAGCCCACGCACCAGGCGCTTGAGCAGGCTGCCGAATGGTTTGCGCTGCTGCGCTCCGGCGAGGCCACGCCCGAAGAGCGCCGGCGCTGGCAGTCCTGGCTTGAACGCGCGCAGGAAAACCGGACCGCCTGGAGCTACGTCGAGCGGATCAGCAGCCAATTCCAACCCGTCCAGTCCAGCCCCGGCCGCGACGCCGCCGCCAAGGGCTATTGCGCGGCCAATAGCCGCATGGCGCGGCGGCGTCAGATGCTGTTCGGCCTGGCGGCGCTGGCCGGCACGGGCTTGTCCGGCCTGGCGGCGTGGCGCCTCACGCCTCTGCCCGGCGTGGTGCTGGCCTGGGCGGCCGATCACCGCAGCGCCACCGGCGAGGTCCGGCAGATCGAACTGGCCGACGGTTCCGTCGTCTGGCTCGGCACCGGCAGCGCCTTCGACGAGGATTACAGCGACGGCCTGCGCCGGCTTCGCCTGTTGGCGGGTGAACTGTTGATAGAGACTGCAGCTGATCCCGCTCGCCCGTTTGTCGTCGATACCCCGCAGGGCAGGGTGCGCGCCCTCGGCACGCGATTCACGGTGCGGCTCGACGGCGACGAGACGCTGGTGGCGGTCTACAAGGGCGCGGTCGAAGCGCGCACCGCCGTCACGGGCAGCACGCGCGTGATCCAGACGGGCGAGCAGACGCGCTTCACGGACGAAGCGCTGGCCGCCACGCAATCTGCCGACCCCGCGCGCGAAGCGTGGTCGCGCGGCATCCTGGTCACCAACAACACGCCGCTGGCGGATGTCGCCAGCGAGCTGCAGCGCTATCGCGGCGGCGTGCTGCGCGTGGCGCCCGAGATCGCCAACCTGCCGGTTATCGGCAGCTATCCCGCCACCGATCCCGATCGGGCGCTGGCCATGCTCGAAGGCGTTCTGCCCATCCGCATCCAGCGGACCTTGCCGTGGTGGGTCAGCATCCAGCCGCGCGGCGGTCCGGCCGGCAGCCGCTGACGCGATCCTCACCCTTTCCCGCCACCCGCCAGACCGCGCTTCATCGCGATTCGCACGGCATCGCAAAAATTTTCTCCCGCCCGGTTCCGCTTTTGAGGTTCTCGTTCGATTCCCCTAATAAGAGCGAATTCAATCGCACGGCTCGTCGATAAACCTCATCGGAACCCAGTTCGTCATGCCCCGTCATTCAGTCCTTGCCGCCTCGCGGTCGCCCCATTCATTCCGCCGCCTCGCGGGCAGCGCCCGCCTGACCCGCACTGCGCGTCTCGTGCAATTGGCGATCGCGGGTGGCGTGGCGGTCCTGGCCGTCGACGCGCCGGACGCCTTTGCACAGACCACAGGCATTCAACAACCTGCAGCGGCCGCAACGCGGCACTACGACATCCCCGCGGGCCCCTTGAGCACGGTGCTCGCCCGCTTTGCCAGCGAGTCAGGCGTGCTGGTCGCCGGCGCAGGCGAACTCGCCCAGGGCAAGCAGAGCCCGGGCGTGTCGGGCGACCTGGACCCGCGCGCCGCGTTGAATGCCTTGCTGGCGGGCACCGGCCTGGCCGCATCGCCGGCAGAGGGTGGCAGTTATGTGCTGCACCGCGCGGCGCCCGCCGGCGGCGTGGCCACGCTGGCGCCCGTCACCGTCCAAGCCGACGGCTTTGGCGCCACGGAGGGTTCGAACAGCTACGCCATGACCGGCCCCTTGTCCTTCGCCACCGGCCTGCCGCTCACGCAGCGCGAGACGCCGCAGACCATCAGCGTCATGACGCGCCAGCGTATCGAGGACGAGGGGGTCGACAGTATCGAGGCGCTGCTGGACCGCACGCCGGGCATCTCGGTGCAGAACATCGGCACAGGACGGTTCTCGATTCTTTCGCGCGGCTACAACATCGATAACTATCAGTTTGATGGCGTCCTGACCGCGACCGACATCGTGTCGCAGAACATCCCGCAGAGCCAGACTGACCTGGCCATCTACGACCGGGTGGAAGTCCTGCGCGGCGCGACGGGCCTGATGACGGGGGCGGGCGATCCCTCGGGCACCGTCAACCTCATCCGCAAGAAGCCCACGCGCGAATTCCAGGGCTATGCCAGCGTGGGCGCAGGCACCTGGGGCCGTGGCCGCGGCGAACTGGACGTGGGCGGGCCCATCAACGACGCCGGCACCCTGCGCGGCCGCTTCGTCGCTGCGCACGAGCAGGGCAACACGCATATCGACTACTACAAGGAAAACAAGACGGTTTTCTACGGCGTGCTGGAGGCTGACCTTACGCCGAACACGCTGTTCACGGCAGGCCTGGACTACCAGAACAACGATCCGCGCGGACAGTCGTCGACCGGACTACCGCTCTTTTACGCTGACGGTCAGCAGACCGATTTCAAGGCGTCCGACAACGCCGGGGCACGCTGGAACACGGACGAACTCAAGGTCTACAACGCCTTCCTCAACCTGGAGCACAAGTTCGCCAACGACTGGAAGCTCAAGTTTTCGGGCAACTACCTCCACGGCAAGCGCGAGTTTTCGTCCGCCGACGCCAGCTGGGGTTTCGTCGAGCGCAACACGGGCGACGGCGTGCAGTTCTATGGCGGCCTGGGCAGCGCCCGCCAGCGCCAGACCGGCTTCGACGTGCAGGCGGCCGGACCATTCGAATGGTGGGGACGGCAGCACGAGTTCGTCGTGGGAATGAATTGGGCGGAGTTCAATAACTATCACGAGCCGGCCGACGACGACATCGAGGGCCGTGAGGTCAACATTTACACCTGGGGCAACGACACTGCAGGGCCCACCGCGTCAGGCCAGAAACTCATGGATTACGACGGTTGGCAAAAGCAGCAGGGCGTCTATTCCGCATTGCGCCTGAAGCCCGCGGACGACCTCGCCGTCATTGTGGGCGCGCGCGTCAGCAACTACCGCTACAAGCTCTCGCAGATCTACACGTCGCCAGCGCTGGCGCGAAACAACAAGATCACGGAAATGAGTGAGAGCGGCGTTGTCACGCCGTACGCCGGCATCGTCTACGACCTGAACGACCAGCATTCCGTCTACGCCAGCTACAGCAGCATCTTCAAGCCGCAAAGCGCCCGCGATCGCAATGGCAACGTGCTGGACCCGCGCACCGGCGATAACTACGAAATCGGCTTGAAGAGCGACTACTTCGGCGGCCGCCTCACCAGCGCCATCGCGCTCTATCAGATCCGCCAGGACAACCTTGCCGAAGTCGACGAAGGCCAGTTCGTCCCCGGCACCGTGCGGGAACCGGCTTACCGCGCCGTCAGCGGCGCCAAAACGTCGGGCCTGGATATCGAGTTCAACGGCGAATTGGCCCCCGGCTGGCAAGCCGCGCTCAGCTACAGCTACAGCATCACCAAAGACGGCGAGGGCGGAACCATCCGAACCATCTTCCCGCGCCACATGGCCAAGCTGTGGACCACTTACCGCTTGCCCGGCGACTGGCACCGCCTGACCGTGGGCGGCGGCGTCAACTGGCAAAGCCGCATCTACTACAGCGCCACCACCTGGTCCCTGCCGGGCGTCACCCTCAAGGGCGAGCAGCCGGCCTACGCCGTCGCCAACCTGATGGCGCGCTACGACTTCAACCGCCAGCTCTCGGCCACGCTGAACCTGAACAACGTGTTCGACAAGAAATACCTGCAGGGGCTGGATACCACCTTCTATACCGGGATCTACGCGCCTACCCGCCACGCGATGCTGACGTTGAAGTATCAGTTCTGACCCGGTATGCCGCGCCCCGCGCCCAATCTGCTTCTGTTGGAGGGGGGGCGGGTTGACGTGGGCGGCCAGGCTGACCCGAGCTGCCTGACGCGGCCACCCTAATGCGAGTAAGGTACGGGAAAGGCCGTTTCGTCTGGCACGCCGGCCTGTGCCGCCAGCAGGAACCGAACACCATGAAGATTCATCACGCAGCGCTGCGCCTGCTGCTCGCCGGGGCGGCCATCGCAGCTCTCGCCGCCTGCGCAGAGACCCCGCAGCAACCGCGAAACAACGTGGACTACCGCAGCCGGCCGCTGGATTCGCCGGCGGGTTCCAACAACAACGCCAACCCGTCCGGCCAGCGTCTGACGATTCAATCGGGCGAGGGCGAACGCCTGAATCTCCCCTGGTTCATCGAGGGTGCGCAGGACTGGGTCAACCGGCAGTGACCCAGACGAAAAAAATCCTCAAGGGTCTGCACCCTTGAGGATTTTTGGTCAGCTGACGTTGCTGAACGGAATTTGGTGGAGCCGGGGGGAATTGAACCCCCGTCCGCAAGCCCTCCGCAACCAGTTCTACATGCGTAGTCGATTTATTTGGTTTTAACTTTGGACTTAGCCAACCGACAGGCCGGACCAAAGCGATTCACGTAATTTAAATCTGAGCCGTGTGACCCCAGCGCAGACCGATTCCTTGTGAATGTCGCTGCTGCGGTTCGAGGGTTACCCCCCTAGGAAGTTGCCTTCCTCCGCCTGACCCAAGGACAGATCAGTGCAGCGGCTCACCGCTTAAGCGGCGAGAGCGAAACGCTCGTCGTTGGCGTTTGTAGTGTTCCAGTGGTTTAACGAGCGTACTGGTGCTCGGCATGCCCTGAGTTGTTTCGCGACCCACGTCGAATCCGGATCGGCCCCAAGACCTTCCATTGTACTGCAAATGCAAGCGCCTGCCATCCTGTAAACCGAAGCGGTGTCAAGCGTGGCGGGGGCGAGACAAGCTTGGCGTCAGGCCGCGTTGGCGCACGCCGCCTTGGATTGCCGCCGGCCCCGGGACGCCGCCATCATTAGCGCGGCGAGCCCCACGGAAACCGCCACGATGACGGCCGCTGCGCCGCCCAGCGTCGCCAGGCCGTAGTGGTCGATCACATGTCCGCCAACTACCGCGCCCAGGCCGATGCCGATGTTCGCGCCGGAGATGTTCAGGGACGCGGCAAAGGCGGGCGCCTCGGGGGCGGACTTCATCAGCCGTACATGGCAGACGATGAAAAGCGCGGCCTGGGCGATTCCCCAGATGCCCAGCGCGACAGCCAGCAGACCGTGCGACTGCATGACCGGCGCGACGAACGCCAGGCCAGCCGCCATCAGCGACGAGAAGAGCGCCGTGGCGCCGAGCGGGCTGCGGTCCACCAGACGTCCGCCCAGCGTGTTGCCCACCAGTCCGACGGCGCCAAACGCCATCATCGTCCAGCCGACGGTCTCGCCGTCAAAGCCGCCCAGCCGTTCCAGCATGTCGGCCAGATAGGTATAGGCCGTAAACATGCCGGTGAAAACCAGCAGCGACAGCACCACATGGCTCACCACGATGGGGTTGCGCAGAATTCGCAGTTGCGTGACGAGGCGCACGCTGTCGGCGCGGATGCGCGTGCTGGGGAAGGTCAGCAGCAGCAGCAGCGCCTTGGCAAACGCCACCACGGACAGCACCCAGAACGCGGCGCGCCATCCGAACGCGTCCGAGATCAGTACACCGATCGGAATGCCGAACACCGTGGCGGCCACGATGCCGAAGGCCACCGTGGAAATGGCGCGCCCGGCGCGTGCGGGGCCCACCAGTTCGACGGCGGTGGCGCTGGCCAGCGACCAGAACACAGGCAGGGCCAGCGCCGGCACAAACCGGGCGATCGCCATGATCCAGATGTTTGGCGCCACGGCGGCCAGCGCGTTGGACACGCCAAACAGCACCAGCACCCCGATGAACAGGCGCTTGCGTTCCATGTTGGCCATCAGGGCGGTGAGCAGGGGGCCGGTCGCCGCGACCGTGAAGGCAAACAGCGTCACCAACAGGCCTGCCTGGGAAACGGTCACATCCAGATCGCGGGCAAGACCGGGCAGCAGCCCCACGATCAGGAACTCGGTGGTCAGGATGGTGAAGCCAGCGGCAGAAAGTAGCAGGATGGGCAAAAGCATAGGCATTCCTTGGACGCGAGGCCGGATGGCGCCGCGCGGGCAGGGAGTTGAAGGCAAGGTCAAAAGGTCTGGCGTGCGCCGCGTCAACGTGGCGCGCACAATGCGGCGAGACGCGGAGGTCCGCCAGCACGGAGATGTCGTCGCGGCCTGCGGAAGGCTGCAACGCCGGCATGTGCCGGAAACGGCGCGATCCGGACAACCGGGATCGCGATGCACGGTTCACACTTTAGGGGAGATCGGCGGCCGGATAAACCCTCGGCATCCGGATAGATTGTTCGGCCTGCTGCACTAATGAGGCCGAGTAATCGCGGAGAGCGGGGACACGATCAGCGAGGATGCCGCGCAGGAAGGAACGGCATGACCAAGCGCGAGACGCGCAGGCAGGAGCGGTATGGCCGAGCAGGGGCGCGCAGGAAGGAACGGCTTGAACGATCGCGGGACGGATGGGCCTGCGGCCCATCCCCCGGCCTCTACCGCAGGTCGCGGGGCAGCAGCGGCTCGATGGCGGACCAGAGTTCCGCCGGCGAATTCGCGCAGGTTTCCGCCTGCCAGGCGATGACGTTGTCGTCTTCGCCGACGTAGCCATAGGCCGCGGCTACAGCGGGCATGCCCGCCGCGTGAGCCGCCTGGATATCGCGCAGGTCATCGCCGACGTAGACGCAGCGGTCGGTCTCAAAGCCCGCTTCACGCGCGGCGTGCTGCAAGGGCAGGGGATGCGGCTTGGCGTGGGCGGTGGTGTCGCCGCAGACCAGCACGGCGCTGTCGCGCGTCAGGTCCAGGAACTCGACGATGGGCAAGGTCAGGTAGGTGACCTTGTTGGTGACGATGCCCCAGGACATGCCACGGTTGCGGATATCGGCCAGCAGGTCTTCAATTCCCGGGAACAGCTTGCTGTGCACCGTCGAGCTGGCGGCGTAGTCTTCCAGAAACTGCAGGCGGGTGGGCTCGTAGTCCGCGTCGCCCGGTTGCAGGTTCAGCGCCACGCGCAACAGTCCGCGCGCGCCCTGGGATGCCACGGGACGCAGCGCCTCGTACGCCATCGGCTCCAGGCCGCGGCGGGTGCGCTGACGGTTCGCGGCGGCTGCCAGGTCGGGGGCGGTGTCGGCCAGGGTGCCGTCGAAATCGAACAGGATCAGGGCGCTCATTTACGGGTTGCCATCAGATAGTTGACCGAAGTGTCGGAAGTCAGCGAGTAGATCTGGGTGATCGGGTTGTATTCCATGCCGCGCATGCTCACCGGTTCCAGGGCGGCGCCGCGCGCCGCCGCCGACAACTCGCTCGGCTTGATGAACTGGTCGTAGGTGTGGGTGCCGCGGGGCAGGAGGCGCAGGACGTACTCCGCGCCGATGATCGCGAACACGAACGACTTGGCGTTGCGGTTCAGCGTGGAAAAGAACACCCAGCCGCCGGGTTTCACCAGCGTCGAGCAGGCGCGCACGATCGAGGCAGGATCCGGCACGTGCTCCAGCATTTCCATGCAGGTCACCACGTCGTACTGGCCCGGCTGCTCGGCTGCCAGTTCCTCGACGGGCACCTTGCGGTACTCCACCTTCACGCCCGATTCCAGGCCATGCAGTCGCGCGATCTTCAGGGACTTGTCGGCCAAGTCGATGCCGGTTACGTCGGCGCCGCTGCGGGCCATCGCTTCCGACAGAATGCCGCCGCCGCAACCTACGTCCAGCACCTTGCTGCCGGCCAGGCTGCCCGCGCATTCCTGAATCCACTCCAGCCGCAGCGGATTGATGGCGTGCAGCGGCTTGAACTCGCTTTCGGGGTCCCACCAGCGGCTGGCCAGGGCGCTGAACTTGTCGATTTCGGCCTGATCGGCGTTGACGGAGGCTTGCGCGGTGTCGTGAGTTTGCGTGTTCATGGGCGGTCCGGCGTAAGGCTGCTCTATATATAGAGGGGTCCAGCGCGCTAGGCGAGGAAGGGGCTCACCGATGCACCAGATGGGTGCATCGCAGGCGAAAAAAAGGGCCTCGCTATGCGAGGCCCCCTTATTGTAGCTAGTCCGGCAATTACTTGCGGCTACCCACGATTTCGATCTCAACGCGACGGTTCTGGGCGCGGCCTTCCTTCGTCTTGTTGGAAGCGATCGGCTGCAGTTCGCCCTTGCCTTCCGTGTAGATACGGTTGGGGTCGATGCCCAGGCTGACCAGGTAAGCCTTGACCGAAGCGGCGCGGCGCTCGGACAGCTTCTGGTTGTACTGTTCGGTACCGATCGAGTCGGTGTGGCCGACGGCGATGATCGTTTCCAGATCGATGGTGCTGGCTTGCTGAGCGACTTGCTGCAGCAGTTGGCGACCTTCGGGCTTCAGGGTCGACTTGTCGAAGTCGAAGAACGTGTCAGCATTGAACACGACCTTTGCCGCCATCGGGGCCGGCTTCGCCTTCTGTTGGGCAACCGGGACGCCGTCGCAACCGGGGATACCGGTGGCCGGGGTCCAGAAGGCATCGCGCCAGCACAGTTCGTTCGTGCCGTTCTTCCAAACGTTACCGAACGGGTTGCGCCAGTTGTCCACGGTTTGCGCGGAAGCTACACCAGAGGCCGTGACGGCGGCGAAGGCGAGCGCCAGAGCGAATTTGGAGGGTTTGTTCATGTTTCTCCTCGTTGAGCTTGAAGCTGGATAAGTGACTCGCAGCGAACCCCCGCCGCATATCAGGAAAACGGGGCCAGTATAGCAACGCCAAGAGCTGGTTCAAAGGAATAGCTACTGGGTTTCCTGCGTGCTGGAAACAATCTTAAGGCATTTGGGGGGCTTTGGCTTCCCTGGACAGGCGCATTAATGCTGGATATGACGTTTTCGGCACTCCTGCCGTTTCCCATGTTGGTTTTTGACAACAGGGCCGCAGGGCGCGGGTGGGCGTGGCCGGGCGGCGTTTCTGATCGGTCCGTCGTAGCCCGCTTGCGGCGCCTTCGGACAGCCCATCGGACCGGTCCCCCAATCGAATGATAGAATTTCCTGTTTACCCGGCCCGGGTTCCTCCTTACACGATTCTGTCGTTATATATATGGATTCCTTTGCCAAGGAGACGCTTCCGGTATCGCTGGAAGAAGAGATGCGCCGCAGTTACCTCGATTACGCGATGAGCGTGATCGTCGGTCGGGCGCTACCGGATGTGCGGGACGGCTTGAAGCCTGTCCACCGGCGCGTGCTCTACGCGATGCACGAGCTGAACAACGACTGGAACCGCGCCTATAAGAAGTCCGCGCGTATCGTCGGGGACGTCATCGGTAAGTACCACCCCCACGGCGACCAGTCCGTGTACGACACCATTGTCCGCATGGCGCAGGATTTCTCCATGCGCTACATGCTGGTCGACGGCCAGGGCAACTTCGGTTCCATCGACGGCGACAACGCCGCGGCGATGCGTTACACCGAAATCCGCCTGGCGAAGATCGCCCACGAACTCCTGGCCGACATCGACCAGGAAACCGTCGACTTCGGGCCCAACTACGACGGCAGCGAACAGGAACCCCTGCTGCTGCCGTCGCGCCTGCCCAACCTGCTGGTCAACGGCAGCTCGGGCATCGCGGTGGGCATGGCGACCAACATTCCGCCGCACAACCTCCAGGAAGTGGTCGACGGCTGCCTGTACTGCCTGCGCAATCCGGCGTGCACGGTCGATGAGCTGATCGAGCTCATCCCGGCGCCGGACTTCCCCACGGGCGGCATCATCTATGGCATGTCCGGCGTGCGCGAAGGCTATCGCACGGGTCGCGGCCGCGTCATCATGCGCGCCAAGACGCACTTCGAAGACATGGAGAAGGGCAATCGTCAGGCGATCGTGATCGACGCGATTCCCTACCAGGTCAACAAGAAGACGCTGCAGGAACGCATCGCCGAGCTGGTCAACGACAAGAAGATCGAAGGCATCTCCGACATCCGCGACGAGTCGGACAAGGACGGCATGCGTCTTGTCATCGAGCTCAAGCGCGGTGAAGTGCCTGAGGTCGTGCTGAACAACCTCTACAAGAACACCCAGCTGCAGGACACCTTCGGGATGAACCTGGTGGCGCTGGTCGACGGCCAGCCCCGCCTGCTCAACCTGAAGCAGATGATCGACTACTTCCTGCAGCATCGCAGGGAAGTGGTCACGCGCCGCACGGTTTTCCAGTTGCGCAAGGCCCGCGAGCGCGGCCACGTGCTGGAAGGCCTGGCGGTGGCGCTGGCCAACATCGACGATTTCATCGCGATCATCAAGGCGGCCCCGACTCCCCCCGTCGCCCGTCAGGAACTGATGGCGAAGTCCTGGGATTCGTCGCTGGTGCGCGAAATGCTGTCGCGCGCCGACGGCGACACGCCGGGCGGCCGCGCGGCTTTCCGTCCGGACGACCTGGGCGTCGAGTTCGGTCTTCAGGGCGACGGCCTGTATCGCCTGAGCGATACGCAGGCCCAGGAAATCCTGAACATGCGCCTGCAACGCCTGACCGGGCTGGAGCAGGACAAGATCGTCGGCGAATACAAGGACATCATGTCCACCATCGCCGACCTGCTGGACATCCTGGCGCGTCCCGAGCGCATCACGACGATCATCAGCGAAGAACTGCAGGCCATCAAGGCCGAGTTCTCGACCGGCGCCAAGGACTCGCGCCGTTCGGAAATCGAACTGAACGCGACTGAACTCGATACCGAAGACCTGATCACGCCGACCGACATGGTCGTGACGCTGTCGCACGGCGGCTACATCAAGAGCCAGCCGCTGTCCGAATACCGCTCGCAAAAGCGTGGCGGACGCGGCAAGCAGGCGACGGCCATGAAGGAAAACGACTGGATCGACCAGCTCTTCATCGCCAACACGCACGACTTCCTGCTGTGCTTCTCGAACCGCGGCCGCGTGTACTGGCTGAAGGTCTGGGAAGTGCCGCAAGGCACGCGCAACTCGCGCGGCAAGCCGATCGTCAATATGTTCCCGCTGGCCGACGGCGAGAAGATCACGGTGGTGCTGCCGGTCAAGGAATTCAGCGAAGATCACTACGTCTTCATGGCGACCTCGCGCGGCACGGTCAAGAAGACCCCGCTGTCCGACTTCTCCAACCCGCGCAAGGCCGGCATCATCGCCGTCGACCTTGACGATGGCGACTACCTGATCGGCGCGGATCTCACCGACGGCAAGCACGACGTCATGCTGTTCTCGGACGCAGGCAAGGCCGTGCGCTTCGACGAAAACGACGTGCGCCCGATGGGCCGCAACGCCCGCGGCGTGCGCGGCATGATGCTCGAGGACACGCAGACGGTGATTGCGCTGCTGGTCGCCGGAGACGAGACGCAGACGGTGTTGACGGCCACGGAAAACGGCTACGGCAAGCGTACGCCGATCGCGGAGTACACGCGCCATGGCCGCGGCACGAAGGGCATGATCGCCATCCAGACCACCTCGCGTAACGGCAAGGTGGTGGGCGCGGTGCTGGTCACGCCTACCGATGAGATCATGCTCATCACCACCGGCGGCGTCCTGGTGCGCACCCGTGTCGCGGAAATCCGCGAAATGGGCCGTGCGACACAGGGCGTCACGCTGATCAACGTCGACGACGGCAGTACGCTGTCCGGCGTGCGCCGTGTCGTCGAAAGCGACGCGGACGATGACGGTGAACTGGACGAAGATGGCCAGCCAACCGGTGGCGACGACAGCAACGACGCAGCAGATTCGACGGAACCTACGGAGCAATAATGGCCCGCCCCTGGAACTTCTCGGCCGGCCCCTCGGTCTTGCCCGAGGTGGTGCTGCAGCAAGCCGCTGCAGAAATGCTGGACTGGCACGGCAGCGGCATGTCCGTGATGGAAATGAGCCATCGCGGCAAGCATTTCGTGCAGATCTGCGATGAAGCAGAGTCCGATCTGCGCGACCTGCTGGGCCTGCCGGCCGACTACGCCGTCATGTTCATGCAAGGCGGCGGTTCCGGGGAAAACGCCATCGTTCCCATGAATCTCATGGGACGCCGCGGCGCGCCAGCCGCGGATTTCGTCGTGACGGGCCATTGGTCCAAGCGTTCGTACAAGGAAGCCGGCCGCTACGGCAGCACGCACGTCGCGGCCAGCTCCGACCACGCCACCCAGATCGACGGCCGCGAACAGGCGCCGCTGACCTGGGTGCCGCCTGCCGATACCTGGCAGGTGCGCAAGGAATCGGCCTATCTGCACCTGTGCAGCAACGAAACCATTGGCGGCGTCGAATTCCTGGACTGGCCCGACACCGCTGACCTCGGCGCACCCGACGTGCCCCTGGTCATTGATGCTTCATCGCACTTCCTGTCGCGCCCGATGGACGTGTCGCGCTGCGGCATGATGTACGCCGGCGCGCAGAAGAACGCCGGCCCGGCCGGCGTCACCATGGTCATCGCGCGCCGCGACCTGATTGGTCAGGCCTTGCCGATCTGCCCCTCGGCGTTTGACTACGCCAACGTGGCGGCCGAACACTCGCGCTACAACACCCCGCCCACCTTTGCGATCTACATCGCGGGCCTGGTGTTCAAGTGGGTCAAGGCCAATGGCGGCGTGGCGGGCATGGAAGCGGGCAACAAGGCGAAGGCCGATCTGCTGTACGGCTACCTGGACAGCACCAGCTTCTATCGCAATCCCATTCACGCACCCGTGCGCTCGCGCATGAACGTGCCGTTCGTGCTGCACGACGAGTCGCTCAACGACGCCTTCCTGAAGGGCGCCGAGGCAGCGGGCCTCACGCAGTTGAAGGGCCACAAGAGCGTGGGCGGCATGCGCGCCTCCATCTATAACGCGCTGCCGCTCGAAGGCGTGACGGCGCTGGTCGAGTACCTGAAGGACTTCGAGCGCCGCCATGGATGAAGAGCTGCAGCGCAAGCTGCTTCCCCTGCGCAAGCGCATCGACGACCTCGATGCGCAAATCCTCGATCTTCTGTCGCAGCGCGCGCGCGCCGCGCTCGAAGTGGGCGAGGCCAAGCATGCCGCGCATGCCGATGGCCCGGTGCTGCGCCCCGAGCGCGAGGCCGAGGTCATCCGCCGCCTGCAGCAGATTAATCCCGGTCCGTTCCCGAACGCCGGCGTGGCGTCGGTCTGGACCGAAATCATCTCCGCATGCCGGGGCCTGGAGCGCGGCATGACCGTCGCGTTTTTGGGACCGCAGGGATCGTTCTCGGAGCAGGCCGCGCTGGAACACTTTGGCCATGCGGTCCAGAAGCTGCCTTGCGCCTCGTTCGACGAGGTCTTCCGGGCCGTGGAAGCCGGCCAGGCCGACGTGGGCATGGTGCCGGTGGAAAATTCCACCGAAGGCGCCGTCAACCGCAGCCTGGACCTGCTGCTGAACACCCCGGTCAAGATCCTGGGCGAGCGTTCGCTCGTCATTCGCCATTGCCTGATGTCGCAATCGGGTGGCATGGACGGCATCAAGACCATTTCCGCGCACCCGCAGGCGCTGGCCCAGTGCCAGGGCTGGCTGACGCGCAACTATCCCGACGTCGAGCGCGTGGCCGCATCCAGCAATTCCGAGGCGGCGCGCGCTGCCGCGTCGGATGCCAGCATCGCCGCCATTGCCGGCGAAGTGGCCGCGCCCGCCTGGAACCTGCAAATCGTCGCCGCCGGCATCCAGGATGACCCGCACAACCGCACCCGCTTCCTGGCAATCGGCAACATCGAGCCCCTGGTCAGCGGCAAGGACAAGACCAGCCTGATCCTGGCGGTGCCGAACCGCGCGGGCGCCGTCTATGAAATGCTGGCGCCCCTGGCGGCCAACGGCGTGTCGATGACGCGCTTCGAGTCGCGCCCCGCGCGCACCGGCCAGTGGGAATACTATTTCTACGTCGACGTCCTGGGCCACCGGAACGACCCGAACGTCGAGCGCGCCCTGGCGGCCCTGCAGGCGCAGGTTGCCTACCTCAAAGTGCTGGGCTCGTACCCGGCGCAGTGATATCCCACATCATGACCCACGCATCCAAGCCCCTCGTTGCCCCCGCGCACGTCAGCGCCATCGCCCCGTACCAGGCCGGCAAGCCGATCGAAGAACTGGCCCGCGAATTCGGGCTGGATCCCGCAACCATCGTCAAGCTTGCCTCCAACGAAAACCCGCTGGGCATGCCCAAGTCGGCCAAGGCGGCCATGCTGGCCGCCGCCGAATCGCTGGCACGCTATCCGGACCCCAACGGCTTTGACCTGAAGGCGGCGCTTGCCGAACGCTACGGCGTGCCGATGAACTGGATCACGCTCGGCAACGGCTCGAACGACATCCTGGAAATCGCCGCGCTGGCGCTGCTGGAGCCGGGCGCCTCGGCGGTGTACGCGCAGCACTCGTTCGCGGTGTACCGCCTGGCTACGCAGGCGCGCGGCGCGCGCCACATCGTGGTGCCGGCCGTGGATCACGGCCATGACCTGGATGCGATGTTCGACGCCATCGCCGACGACACGCGGCTGGTGTTCATCGCCAACCCGAACAACCCCACCGGCACGTTCGTGCCGGGCGACAAGGTCGCGGACTTCCTGGATCGCGTGCATGCCGCGCACGGCGACCGCGTCACGGTCGTGCTGGACGAGGCCTACAACGAATACCTGGATCCGGAACTGCGCTTCGACAGCACCGCGCTGGCGCGCCAGTATCCGAACCTGATCGTGTCGCGCACGTTCTCCAAGGCTTACGGCCTGGCGGGCCTGCGCGTCGGTTTCTCGGTGGCGCAGCCCGGCCTGACCGACCTGCTCAACCGCGTGCGCCAGCCGTTCAACGTCAATACCCTGGCCCAAGCTGCGGCCATCGCCGCGCTGGGCGATGCCGAATACCTCGAGGAAGCGTACGCTTCCAACAAGGCAGGCAAGGCCCAGTTGTGCGCCGCGTTCGACAAGCTGAATCTGCGTTACGTGCCCAGCTACGGCAACTTCGTGCTGGTTCACGTGGGCGACGCGCCGCGCATCAATCTTGAACTCCTCAAACGCGGCGTCATCGTGCGTCCCGTTGCGGGCGACGGTCTGCCGGAGTGGCTGCGCGTGTCCATCGGTCTGCCGCAAGAGAACGCCCGATTCATCGACGCCCTGACCGCCATTCTGACCGCATGAACGACGCGTTACCTTCTTCAGATCAGGGGGCCGCGGGCCCCCTGATTCCTGTATTGGCAGTGGTTGGCGTCGGCTTGATCGGCGGATCGTTCGCGGCGGCCTTGCGGCAGGCAGGGCAGGTGGGCAAGGTGCTGGGCGTGGGGCGCAATGCGCAGTCGCTGGAACGCGCTGTCGCGCTGGGCCTCATCGACGAAGCCGTGACGGCCGAAGCCGCGGCGGCCCAGGCGGATCTCATCATGCTGGCCACGCCGGTCGGCGGCCTGAAAACCGTGCTGTCGCAGATGCGGAGGCACCTCTCGCCGCACGCCGTGCTGACCGACGGCGGCAGCACCAAGGCTGAAGTGGTCGAGGCGGCGCGCGATGCGCTGGGCGATCGCCTTGGGCAGTTCGTGCCGGGCCATCCCATCGCGGGCGCCGAGCGCACCGGGCCGGAAGCCGCGGATGCGGACCTCTACCGCGGACGCACCGTCATCCTCACGCCCGTGCCCGAAAACGGCGCGGCGGCCATGGCGCTCGTGCGCCAGGCCTGGCAGGCTTGCGGCGCGCACGTGATCGACATGGACGCAGGCGCGCACGATCGCGTGCTCGCGTCGGTCAGCCATCTTCCGCACCTGCTGTCGTCGGTGTTTATGGAACAGGTGGCCACGGCCGCCGACGCCGCGACTCGGCTGGAACTCGCGGGCAGCGGCTTTCGTGATTTCACCCGTATTGCCGCCGGATCGCCCGAGATGTGGCGCGACATTTTTTTGTCCAATCGCGACGCGATGCTGGCCGAGCTGGCCGCGGTGCGCGGCGTGCTGGACCGAGCCGAGCGCGCCATTGCCGATGGTGACGGCGAGGCATTGCTGACGCTGCTGGACACGGCGGCGCGTGCGCGCCGCGGCTGGCGCAAGGAGTAGTTCAATGGGCGCTTTGTCTTACCTCGATCTGCCGCGCGTGCGGCGCGCGCAGGGCGCGATGGCCTTGCCGGGATCCAAGAGCATTTCCAACCGCGTGCTGTTGCTGTCGGCCATCGCCGAAGGTACGACGGTCATCACCGGTCTGCTCGACTCCGACGACACACGCGTCATGCTGGCCGCGTTGCGCCAGTTGGGCGTGCAGGTGTCCGACCTGGAAGCCGGGCGCGTCACGGTGCAGGGCGTGCGCCGCTTTCCGGTGGAAAGCGCCGACCTCTTCATGGGTAATGCGGGCACCGCAATCCGTCCGTTGACGGCGGCACTGGCGCTCATGGGCGGCGACTACCGGCTGTCCGGCGTGCCGCGCATGCACGAGCGCCCGATCGGCGACCTGGTCGATGCCTTGAACGCGCTGGGCGCGCGCATCGACTATCTGGGCCAGCCGGGCTATCCGCCGTTGCACATCGGCCGCGGCGACATCGCTGAAAACGCCGTTACCCGCGTGCAGGGTTCGGTCTCCAGCCAGTTTCTGACCGCCTTGCTGCTGGCCGCGCCTTTGCAGGCCGCTCGCAGCGGCAAGCCCGTCACGATCGAGGTCGCGGGAGAGCTGATTTCCAAGCCGTATATCGAGATCACGCTGAACCTGATGGCGCGCTTTGGCGTACTGGTGCAACGGGACGGCTGGAGCCGATTCGTTGTGGACGCGGGCGCCGCCTATCGCAGTCCGGGGCAGATCGCCGTGGAAGGGGACGCATCGACAGCGTCGTATTTCCTGGCGCTGGGCGCCATCGGCGGCGGCCCGGTGCGCGTGACCGGCGTCGGCGCCGACAGCATCCAGGGCGATGTGGGATTCGCCAGCACGCTGGCCGACATGGGCGCCAAGGTCACCTATGGCCCCGACTGGATCGAGGTGTCGGGCGTGCAGGTTGCCGACGGCGAGCGCCTCAAGGCCTTCGATACCGATTTCAACCTGATCCCCGACGCGGCGATGACAGCTGCGGCGCTGGCCCTGTATGCCGACGGTCCTTGCCGGCTGCGCAACATCGGCAGCTGGCGCGTCAAGGAGACGGACCGCATCCATGCCATGCAGACCGAGCTGGAAAAGCTGGGCGCGCAGGTGGAGTCCGGCCCCGATTGGCTGCGCGTGACGCCGCCGGCGCAGGACGCCTGGCGCGATGCCCATATCGGCACCTGGGACGACCACCGCATGGCGATGTGCTTTTCGCTGGCTGCATTCGGACCGGCGGCGGTCCGCATTCTTGATCCCGGATGTGTCAGCAAGACGTTCCCGGGTTACTTTGACGTCTACGCCGGCCTGGTTTCGGCCTAGCGCTGCATCGCATCCATGACTTTGACTGCTTCAACCTCCGCTTCCTTGGCCCCGGTCATCACGATCGATGGCCCCACCGCGTCCGGCAAGGGTACCGTGGCTCATCGCGTCGCCAAGGCGCTGGGCTGGGCGGTGCTGGACAGCGGCGCCCTCTACCGGCTGACTGCGCTGGCCGCCATCAACCGCGGCGTCGCCGCCGACGACGAGCCCGCCGTGGCGCGCGTGGCCGAGACGCTGGATGTACGTTTCGATGGACCGCATGTTTACCTCGAGGGGGCCGATGCCGGCCATGACATCCGCCGCGAGGAAGTGGGCAATTTCGCGTCCCGCGTGGCGGCTTTCCCGGGTGTGCGGCAGGCCTTGCTCGAGCGCCAGCGCGCCTTCCGGCTGCCGCCCGGCCTCGTTGCGGACGGCCGCGACATGGGCACCGTCGTGTTCCCGGACGCGTCCCTGAAGGTCTTCCTGGTCGCCGACGTGGTCGCCCGGGCGGAGAGGCGGCGTAAGCAGTTGATCGAAAAGGGAATTTCTGCTAATCTAGACGACCTTTTGCGGGATATGCGCGAGCGTGACGCGCGCGACACTGGACGCGCCACTGCGCCGCTGGCTCCCGCAGCAGATGCACACGTGCTGGATTCGTCCAACCTGACGATCGCAGAAACGGTGCAGGCAATACTGGATTTCTGGCAGCAAGCCAACCCGTGAAGTTAAGTGAAGTTACGGGCAGTGTTGCTACAGGCAGTTTTGCTACCGGCAGTTTTTTAGCATTTTTTGATTAGGCCCTGCTCAAGCCAGGCGACTCCCCCACGGGCCACCCCGCAAGGGTCAGCCAGCCGGCAGGTATTTTGACTCCACTGTGGCGGGCAATCCGCTGCGGTGTGTTCTTAACGGCCATTTCGGCCCAATGGATTTCAACCCCATGTCTTCCGTTTCCACTACCGCCACCGGCGGCGAAAGCTTCGCCGACCTTTTCGCACAAAGCCTCAAGAGCCAGGACATGAAGTCCGGCGAGGTCATCAGCGCCGAAGTCGTGCGCGTCGACCACAATTTCGTCGTCGTCAACGCCGGCCTGAAGTCCGAAGCGCTGATCCCCCTGGAAGAGTTCCTGAACGACCAGGGCGAGCTCGAAGTGCAACCCGGCGATTTCGTCTCGGTGGCCATCGATTCCCTGGAAAACGGCTACGGCGACACCATCCTGTCGCGTGACCGCGCCAAGCGCCTGTCGGCCTGGCTGCAACTGGAAAAGGCCCTGGAGAACGGCGAACTGGTTACCGGCACCATCACCGGCAAGGTGAAGGGCGGCCTGACCGTCATGACCAACGGCATCCGCGCGTTCCTGCCGGGTTCGCTGGTGGACCTGCGTCCGGTCAAGGACACCACCCCGTACGAAGGCAAGACCCTCGAATTCAAGGTCATCAAGCTCGACCGCAAGCGCAACAACGTTGTGCTGTCGCGTCGCCAAGTGCTGGAAGCCAGCATGGGCGAAGAGCGTCAAAAGCTGCTCGAAACCCTGCACGAAGGTGCCGTGGTCAAGGGCGTGGTCAAGAACATCACCGACTACGGCGCGTTCGTCGACCTGGGCGGCATCGATGGTCTGCTGCACATCACCGACATGGCCTGGCGCCGTGTGCGTCACCCCTCCGAAGTCCTGCAAGTGGGTCAGGAAGTCGAAGCCAAGGTCCTCAAGTTCGACCAGGAAAAGAGCCGCGTCTCCCTGGGCGTCAAGCAGCTTGGCGAAGATCCGTGGGTGGGCCTGGCTCGCCGCTACCCGCAAGGCACCCGCCTGTTCGGCAAGGTCACGAACCTGACCGACTACGGCGCGTTCGTTGAAGTCGAAGCCGGCATCGAAGGCCTGGTCCACGTGTCCGAAATGGACTGGACCAACAAGAACGTCGACCCGCGCAAGGTTGTGACCCTGGGCGAAGAAGTCGAAGTCATGGTCCTGGAAATCGACGAAGACCGTCGCCGTATTTCGCTGGGCATGAAGCAGTGCCGCCAGAACCCGTGGGAAGAGTTCGCCACGAACTTCAAGCGTGGTGACAAGGTCCGCGGCGCCATCAAGTCGATCACCGACTTCGGCGTGTTCGTCGGCCTGCCCGGCGGCATCGACGGCCTGGTTCACCTGTCCGACCTGTCGTGGGCCGAATCTGGTGAAGAAGCCGTGCGCAACTTCAAGAAGGGTGACGAAATCGAAGCCGTGGTTCTGGGCATCGACACCGACAAGGAACGCATCTCGCTGGGCATCAAGCAGCTGGAAGGCGACCCCTTCAACAACTTCGTCGCCACGTTTGACAAGGGCGCCGTCGTTCCGGGCACCATCAAGTCCGTCGAAGCCAAGGGCGCCGTCGTGACGCTGTCCGTGGACGTCGAAGGCTACCTGCGCGCTTCCGAGATCTCCTCGGGCCGCGTCGAAGATGCCACCACCGTGCTGTCCGCCGGCGAAAACATCGAAGCCATGATCGTCAACATCGACCGCAAGACGCGTTCGATCCAACTGTCGATCAAGGCCCGTGACAACGCCGAAACCGCCGACACGATCCAGCGCATGTCCGATGCCAGCGCTTCGTCCGGCACCACCAACCTCGGCGCGCTGCTGAAGGCCAAGCTGGACCAACAGCGCAACGACGGTTAATTCGTGACCAAGTCGGAGCTGATCGCCGCCTTGGCGGCCCGCTATCCTCAGCTGGCCGCCCGCGACACCGATTACGCGGTCAAGACCGTACTGGATGCAATGACTCAGGCCCTGGCCTCGGGTCAGCGCATCGAAATCCGCGGTTTTGGCAGCTTCTCGTTGTCGCAACGGTCACCCCGTATCGGTCGCAATCCCAAATCCGGCGAGCAGGTGCTGGTGCCTGGTAAACAGGTGCCGCACTTCAAGGCGGGTAAGGAATTGCGCGAGCGGGTGGACCTGGTCGGCGGCAATGACGAGGACGCTCAATCCTCTGGGTCGAGCGAGTCGATGCCGTCTTCCATGGCAGGTTTGCACGCCATGCACTGACGCGTCGGCCAGGCAGGGCTGCCTTCGGGCAGATCGGACCGCGAGCGAAGCCCCTTGAGAAATCAAGGGGCTTTGTTTTTGTGGCGCCGGTTCATGCGTGTGCCCGGCTCCCGCACGGGCGGGCCGTGCTCCGCCTTGGGGCTTTTTTTTCTCTCGTCATGAAGACGTCGCTTACAATTGACGGTCTCGAATCATCTGGAGCATGCGCCATGCGCTATCTCGTCTGGGCCCTGCGATTGCTCGTCTTTGTTGCGGTGTTGATGTTCGCCTTGAAGAACACCGACCCCGTCGCCGTGAAGTTCTACGCCGACTACGTCGTCCAGGATGTCCCGCTGATCGTCGTCATGCTGGTCGTGTTCGTGCTTGGCGCGCTGTTCGGCCTGCTGCTGACGGTGCCCGCCGCGCTGCGCCGCCGCCGCGAGGCCATCCGCCTGCGCCGCGAACTGGATCGCATCCAGGCCGCCGCCAATGGCACGACGCCCGTCGTGCCCCCCGAAGCCGTCGCTCCCATGTCGCCGCTGTGACATCGCGCCGCCTTTTTTGCACCGAATTACCGCATGAGTCCGAATAGTGGATTTTGAACCTTGGTGGTTGATATTCGTCCCGGTGCTCTTCGCGCTGGGCTGGCTGGCCGCGCGATTCGACATCCGGCAGATGCTGAGGGAAACGCGCAGCCTGCCCGACTCCTATTTCCGCGGGCTGAATTTCCTGCTCAATGAAGAGCCTGATCGCGCCATCGACGCTTTCGTCGAAGTCGCCAAGCTGGACCCGGAAACCACGGAGCTGCACTTTGCGTTGGGCAGTCTGTTCCGCCGCCGCGGCGAAATGGAGCGCGCCATCCGGGTGCACCAAAGCCTGCTGAACCGTTCCGACCTGCCGCAGGCGGAACGCGAACACGCGCAGCACGAGCTGGCGCAGGACTTCCTGAAGGCCGGGATGCTGGATCGCGCCGAAAGCGGTTTCGAGCAGCTCAAGGACACGCGCTACGCCTTGCCCGCGCTGCGCTCGCTGATCCGCATTTATGAATCCGAGCACGATTGGCCGCGTGCGATCGAGGCCGTGAAGACCCTGCAGGGCCTTGTCGACGAGCCCGTCCCGCAAATCGTGCATTACTACTGCGAACAGGCCCAGACGGCGCTGGCGGCCAAGCCCGCCGACGTCGAGGCGGCGCATAAGGCGCTGGACGCTGCGGACCATGCGCTGTCCACCACCGAAGCCGCCTCGAGCAAGGGCGCCAAGGTGCGCACCGCCATGCTGCGGGCGCGCCTGGCGCTGATCGAACAGGATCCGAAGCGCGAACGGCTGTATCTCGAGTCGGTCATGACCGACGCGTCGGAATACGCCGGACTGGTGGCCGAACAGTTGCTGGCCAATTACCGCAATGCCAATCAGGTGGCGGAGGGCTTGGATTTCCTGCAAAAGCAGTATGGCCGCCATGCGTCCCTGGACCTTTTCAATGTGGTGTTCCGGGAGTTGCGGGTGCAGCAGGGCGCCGCCACCGCCTGGGCCTTTGCCCGCGGCGCGCTGCGCAGCCATCCCTCACTGTTGGGGCTGGATCGCCTGCTTGAGGCCGAGCTTGCCAACGGCGACGGCGATGGCGATCACGGACCGGTGCCGGGCGCCGATCTGACACTGCTCCGCAGCCTGATTCACAAGCACACGCAACGGCTCGATCGCTACGCATGCCGCAATTGCGGTTTTCAAGCGCGTCGCTTTTACTGGCAATGTCCCGGCTGCAACGCCTGGGAAACCTATGCGCCGCGCCGTCTGGAAGAACTTGAATGAACTCTTTTCCCGCCGAAGCCATTTCGCGTAGCCGCGTGCTCGTGGTTGGCGACGTCATGCTGGACCGCTACTGGTTCGGTGAAGTCGAACGTATCTCGCCCGAAGCGCCGGTGCCGGTCGTGCGAGTCGCGCGACGCGAAGACCGTCTGGGCGGCGCCGCCAACGTGGCGCGCAACGTCGCGGCCCTGGGCGGCCACGTGACCCTGGTCGGCGTGCTGGGCCAGGACGAAGCCGGCGACAGCGTCCGGCGCCTGGCTACCGAGGCCGGCATTCAGGGCGACCTGATCGCCGACAACGAACTGCACACCACCCTCAAGATGCGCGTGCTGGGCCGTCAGCAGCAGCTGCTGCGTGTGGACTTCGAACAGCATCCCACCCAGCCATCGCTTGACGCGGTGGACGCCGCGCTGGCCCGGCATCTGGCCAACCACGACATCGTCGTTCTGTCGGACTATGCCAAAGGTGTGCTGACCCGGGTCGAGTCGCTGATTGCGCTGGCGCGCAGCGCGGGCATCCCGGTGCTGGTGGACCCCAAGGGCGACGACTATTCGCGTTATCGCGGCGCGACGCTGGTCACGCCCAACCGCTCGGAAATGCAGCAGGCAGTTGGCCGCTGGACGTCCGAAGCCGAATTGACCGATCGTGCGCAGCGCCTGCGCGCCGATCTGGACCTGGAAGCCTTGCTCGTGACGCGGTCCGAGCAGGGCATGACTTTGTTTTCCGATGCGGGACGCGACCACACTGACGCGCAAGCGCATGAAGTGTTCGACGTGTCCGGTGCGGGCGACACCGTGCTGGCCACGCTGGCGGTTACGCGCGCCATTGGCTTGCCGTGGGCCGAAGCCATGGGCTGGGCCAACAAGGCCGGGGGCATCGCCGTGGGCAAGCTGGGCACGTCCGTCGTCACGGCCGCGGAATTGGCAGGAGAATCCTCATGATCGTCGTTACCGGAGCCGCGGGCTTCATTGGCAGCAACCTGGTTCGCGGACTCAACCGCCGCGGCATCGAAGACATCATTGCCGTCGATGACCTGACCGAAGGCGACAAGTTCGTCAATCTGGTCGACTGCAAGATCGCCGACTACATGGACAAGGACGACTTCCGCCGGCGCGTCGCCGATGGCAGCCTGCCCGAAATCCGCGCGGTCCTGCACCAGGGCGCGTGCTCGGACACGACCGAGCGCAACGGCCGCTACATGCTGGACAACAACTACCGCGTCACGCTGGAACTTTTCGAGTTCTGCCAGGCGCGCCGCGTGCCGTTCCTGTATGCGTCCTCGGCGGCCGTGTACGGCGGATCGACGACCTACGTCGAGCATCCCGACAACGAAGGCCCGCTGAACGTCTACGGCTATTCCAAGCTGCTGTTCGACCAGGTGCTGCGCAAGCGCATGGACAGCCTGACGGCGCAGGTCGTCGGTCTGCGGTACTTCAACGTGTATGGTCCGCACGAGCAGCACAAAGGCCGCATGGCCTCGGTGGCTTTCCACAACATGAACCAGTTCCTGGAGCACGGGCACGTGCGCCTCTTTGCGGGCTGGGACGGCTACGTGGATGGCGGCCAGAGCCGTGACTTCATTTCGGTCGAGGACGTGGTGGCGGTGAATCTCCATTTCCTGGATCACCCTGAGCAATCGGGCATTTTCAATTGCGGCACCGGCAAGGCGCAGCCGTTCAACGACGTGGCGGCCGCGGTGGTGAACACGCTGCGCGCCGAGCGGGGCGAGGCCGAGCTGACGCTGGCTCAGCTCGCCGAGCTGGATCTGATCCGCTACATCCCGTTCCCGGAAGACCTCAAGGGGCGCTACCAGAGCTACACCCAGGCGGACGTCACGCAGCTTCGGGCCGCCGGTTTTGCCGCGCCGATGCGCGACGTGCAGACGGGCGTGGCCGAGTACGTGCGCTATTGGCGCGCGCGGAAGTAATCCGCCGCGCAGGCAATGCGACAAGGAAGGCCACCGCGACGCGGTGGCTTTTTTTTGCCCGCGACGTTGCCTGCCATTGCTGGGGAGATTGCCGAGGTATCTGCACGCGTAGTTGCCGGGGTGGATGTTTTGGTTCACCGGACCGGCGCTGGGGGCCGCCCGCCCCGATGATGGCAACGGGGCGCGGCAACCGTCGCGTCCGGAACCGTCAGGAGAGCCCCATGAATCCCTTCGTCCATCCCACCGTTGCCCGCAACCTGCCTCGGGCCTCGTGGCGTCGCGCGCGTCCCGCTGCCATGACCGCATGCCCGCGAGAGCGGCACCGCATACTTCGGCGGGCGCTCGGCGCGTTGCTGCTGTCTGCTGGCCTGGGCGTGGCCGCGCCGCCCGCTCATGCGGTGGATATCAACCAGGCCACCGCAGCCCAGCTTGAGGGCGTGCGAGGCATCGGCCCGCGCACCGCTGAAATCATCGTCCGCGAACGCGAGCGCGGCGGCGGCTTTGAATCGTTAGACGACCTGACCGAACGCGTGCGGGGCATCGGCCAGAAAAAGGCTCAGGCGCTGCAGGCGGCGGGGCTGACGATCGGCGCGGCGGGTGCGGCGTCCAAGCCGTCGGCAGGCGCGTCCGTTGCGGCGCCCGGCGCCCGGCCCGCGGCCGGCAAAGCCGCTGCG
>NZ_DIEJ01000049.1:0-33747 GCF_002418565.1 Achromobacter sp. UBA5777
TGGTGCGGAGATTTTATAATCGTTCGCTTGATGTCCGCTTCCAGCCTGATGCCCGCCCCTTCCTCCTCCGCCACGGCCGCACCGCCCGTCCCCGCCACGGTCCCCACCCTGTCCGCGCTGAAGCCCGGCACGCGTTATGCGCAGCCCCGGCCGCCGGGCTCCGGCGACGCCTGGCTGCTGGCGGATCTGGCGCGCCAGGCCAGCGCGCCGCTGGTCATCCTGACCGCCGAGCCGCTTGAAGCGCAGCGGCTGGCCGAGGAAATCCAGCTGTTTGCGCCCAGCCTGCGCGTGCGGCAGCTGCCCGACTGGGAAACGCTGCCCTACGACGCATTCTCGCCGCACCAGGACCTGATCTCCGAGCGCCTGAACACGCTGCATTCGCTGATGATGAAGACGGTGGACGTGCTGACGGTGCCCATCACCACGGCGCTGTACCGCGTCGCACCGCCCTCGTTCCTGGCCGCCTACACTTTCTCGTTCAAGCAGAAGGACAGGCTGAACGAAGCGGCGCTGCGCGCCCAACTGACGCTGGCCAATTACAACCACGTCACCCAGGTCACCTCGCCGGGCGAATTCTGCCTGCGTGGTGGACTGATCGATCTGTTCCCGATGGGCTCGGTGGTGCCGTACCGGCTGGACCTGTTCGACGACGAGATCGAGACCATCCGCAGTTTCGACGTCGACACCCAGCGCAGCCTGTACCCCGTGCGCGAGGTGCAGCTTCTGCCCGGCCGCGAATTCCCGATGGACGAAGACTCGCGCAACCGCTTCCGGGCGCGCTTTCGCGAAGTCTTCGAAGGCGATCCTTCCCGCGCCCTGCCCTATAAAGACATCGGCAACGGCATCCCGTTTGCCGGCGTCGAGTACTACCTGCCGCTCTTCTTTGAAGAAACCGCCACGCTGTTCGACTACGTGGCCGACGGCACAGTCATGGTCACCGTCGGCGACATCGACGACGCGATCCAGCGCTTCAACCAGGACACGACCAGCCGCTACGGCTTCTTGAAGAGCGACCGCGAACGCCCCGTGCTGCCGCCGTCCGCCCTGTTCCTGGACAGCGAATCGCTCTATGGCCGCCTCAAGGCATTCCGCCGCCTGTCGCTGACTGCGGGCCAGCCGCACCCGGACTTCCGGGCCGCGCCCGACGTCAGCGTGGCACGGCGCGCCGAAGATCCCATCGCCAAGCTGCGCACGCTGGTAGAGAAGCGGCACACCCGCGTGCTGCTGTGCGCCGATTCAGCCGGCCGGCGCGAGACCCTGGTGCAGATGCTGAACGAATTTGGCGTCACGCCGGATGCGCAGCCTGACACCATCGAGGGCTTCCTGGCGTCGGACGCGCATTTCGGCATCGTCGCCTCGCCGCTGGGCATCGGGTTCGAACTGCCCGACGCCAACCTTGCCTTTCTGACCGAGAACGATCTCTACCCCGGATTGGCGACCACCGGCCGCCGCGGCAAGCGCGACCAGGAACGCGCCAGCAACGTCGAAGCCATGGTGCGCGACCTGTCCGAGCTGCGCGAGGGCGACCCCGTCGTCCACGCCCAGCACGGCATCGGCCGCTATCACGGCCTGGTCAACATGGACATGGGCGAAGGCGAGATGGAGTTCCTCCATCTTGAGTACGCCAACGGCAGCACGTTGTACGTGCCCGTGTCGCAACTGCACGTGATCGCGCGCTACAGCGGCGCCGACCCGGAAGCCGCTCCGTTGCACCAGCTGGGTTCAGGCCAATGGGACAAGGCGCGCCGCAAGGCCGCCAAACAGGTTCGCGACACCGCCGCCGAATTGCTGGCGCTGTATGCGCAGCGCGCCGCGCGCGAAGGCTTTGCGTTCAACCTGCCGCTGAACGATTACGAGGCGTTTGCCGAGGGCTTCGGCTTCGAAGAGACGGCCGACCAGGCCGCTGCCATCCAGGCCGTGCTCAGCGACATGACCTCCGGCCGCCCCATGGACCGGCTGGTCTGCGGCGACGTCGGTTTCGGCAAGACCGAAGTCGCGCTGCGCGCCGCCTTCCTGGCCGTCGCCAATGGCAAGCAGGTGGCGCTGCTGTGCCCAACCACCCTGCTCGCCGAGCAGCACGCGCAGACCTTTACCGACCGCTTCGCCGACTGGCCCGTTCGCGTCGTGGAACTGTCGCGCTTCCGCTCGGCCAAGGAAGTCTCCAGCGCCATCGAAGGCATCAACGACGGCCGGGTCGACATTGTCATCGGCACGCACAAGATCCTGTCGAAGGACGTGAAATTCAAGCGCCTGGGCCTGGTCATCATCGACGAGGAACACCGTTTCGGCGTGCGCCAGAAAGAAGCGCTCAAGTCGCTGCGCGCCGAAGTCGACGTACTGACGCTGACCGCCACGCCCATCCCGCGCACGCTCGGCATGTCGCTCGAAGGCATCCGCGACTTCTCCGTCATTGCCACAGCGCCGCAAAAGCGCCTGGCCATCAAGACCTTCGTGCGGCGCGAGGACGGCAGCACGCTGCGCGAAGCCCTGCTGCGCGAGCTCAAACGCGGCGGCCAGTGCTACTTCCTGCATAACGAGGTCGAAACCATCCATAACCGCCGCGCGCGCCTGGAAGAGCTGGTGCCCGAGGCCCGGATCGCCGTCGCGCACGGCCAGATGCCCGAGCGCGAGCTCGAACAGGTGATGAAGGGCTTCTACCAGCAGCGCTACAACGTGCTGCTGTGCACCACCATCATCGAAACCGGCATCGATGTGCCCAGCGCCAACACCATCGTGATCCACCGTGCGGACCGTTTCGGTCTGGCGCAGTTGCACCAGCTGCGCGGCCGCGTCGGGCGATCGCACCACCAGGCCTACGCCTACCTGCTGACACCGGGCGAGGACGCGATCACCAGCAACGCCAAGAAGCGGCTGGAAGCCATCCAGGCCATGGAAGAGCTGGGCTCGGGCTTCTACCTGGCCATGCACGACCTCGAAATCCGCGGCACGGGCGAAGTCCTGGGCGACTCGCAGTCGGGCAACATCCAGGAAGTCGGGTTCTCGATGTACAACGAGATGCTCAACGAGGCCGTGCGCGCCCTGCGCGCTGGCGAAGAACCCGACCTGGACGCGCCCTTCAACCTGGCGTGCGAGGTCAACCTGCACGCGCCGGCGCTGCTGCCGTCCGACTACTGCGCCGACGTGCACGCGCGCCTGGCTATCTACAAGCGGCTGGCGCACGCGGCCGACGAAGACGACCTGATCCAAATCCAGGAAGAACTGATCGACCGTTTCGGCAAACTGCCGGAGGCGGCGCAGACGCTGCTGGCCACGCACCGCCTGCGTCTCGCCGCCCAACCGCTGGGCATCGTCAAGATCGATGCCAGCGAAGCGCAGGCGCTGATCCAGTTCGGCCCCAAGACCTCGGTCGATCCGGCCCGCATCATCGAACTCGTCCAGCGGCAGCGGCACATCAAGCTGGCCGGGCAGGACAAGTTGCGCGTCGAGATCAAGGCGCCCCAACTCCCGGCCCGTGCCGACGCCGTGCGCGCCGTTCTGCGCGCCCTGAAGTAATTCCCGACACCCTTACCCATCCGCCATGACTACCCACAATCTCGTCGTCCAATCCCCCGGCCTCGCCATCGAACATGCGGAGCAGCTTGCCGCGCTGGCCCAGGCCCAGGGCGTGGCGCGCATCAGCAACACCGCCGCCCGCCTGCTCGACGTGCAACACGACGACGAGACGCGCGCCGTGGTGGGCGCCTGGGCCGAAGCGCGCGGCGTCGACGCCGCCTTCGTGCCCGCCGGCCTGAAGCTGGCCAACTGCAAGGTCCTGGCCATGGACATGGACTCGACCCTGATCAACATCGAGTGCATCGACGAGATCGCGGGCGTGGTGGGCGTGAAGGACAAGGTGTCGGAAATCACCGAAGCCGCCATGCGCGGCGAGATCAAGGATTTCGCGGAAAGCCTGCGCCGCCGGGTCGCGCTGCTCAAGGGCGCGCCCGCTGGCGCGCTGGACGAGGTCTACGAGGAAAAGCTGCGCCTGAACCCCGGCGCAGAACGCCTGATCACGACGGCCCAGGCCGCCGGCATCAAGGTGCTGCTGGTGTCGGGCGGCTTCACGTTCTTCACCGAGCGCCTGCGCGCCCGGCTGAACCTGGACAGCGCTCATGCCAACACGCTCGAAATCGAAAATGGCGTGCTGACCGGCCGCGTGCTGGGCGACATCCTGGACGCCGACGCCAAGGCCACGCACCTGCGCGAGTTCGCGCGCACGCACGGCGCATCGACGGATCAGATCATCGCCATGGGCGACGGCGCCAACGACCTGAAGATGCTGGCCAACGCCGGCTTCCCGGTGGCCTACCACGCCAAGCCGTTGGTGCGTCAGCAGACGCGCTATGCACTGAATGTCTCGGGGCTGGACGGCGTGCTGAACTGGTTCGAAACCTGATCCTGCGACAGGGTGCCTGACACCAGTCCCCTCCCAAAAGGAAAAGCCACCTCAATAAATGAGGTGGCTTTTTTCATCAAGTCGGCGCCGCGAACGCGGCGCCCCTTGATCAGTACCGCACGCGCAGGGACAGCAGCGCCGCCCGGCCCGTACCCAGCGCCGCATAATGCGCCGCATAGGCCTTCGTGTAGTACGTCTCATCGAAGATGTTCAGCACGTTCAACTGCGCCGAGAAGTGCTCGTTGAATTCGTAGCCGGCCATCGCGTCGAAGCGCCAGTACGAAGGCACCCAGCGCGCCTTGGGCGTACCGTCGGCGTTCTTCGTGGCGTCCGAGTTGCCGTACACCTTGTCGACGTAATACGCGCCGCCGCCGACCGTCAGCTTGGGCAGGACCTTGTAGGTCGTCCACAGGCTGAAGGCATTGCGCGGCGTGTTGGGCAGGTCCTGGCCGACGGCGCCGCTGTTGTACGCGCCCTTGGTCATTTCGCTGTCCATGAAGGTGTAGCCGCCGAACACATTCCACTTGGGCGTGATGGCGCCCGAGAATCCCAGTTCGATGCCGCGCACCTTGGCTTCGCCCACCTGCGCCACTTCGGTCGCGGACACGGCCACGCTGGTGTTCTTGCGGATGTCCTGGAACGCCGCGGCCGACAGCGTCAGCTTGTCGTCGAACACCTGCCACTTCGTGCCCAGCTCCACCGTGCGGCTCTTTTCCGGTTCCAGCGAAGACGTCGACAACGACGTCGCATCGCTGATCGCGCCGCCGGCAATGGCGGACGGCGTGGACGAGGTGCCGTACGTGGCGTAAATAGTGCCGTTGGGCACCGGCTTGTACGCCAGGCCGACCTGGTAGTTGAAGAGGTTGTCCTCGCGGCTCGTGCTGTAGAACGCGGGCGTGCTGGCCGGATCGCTGCGGCCGCGCGCGATGTTGCTGCCGCTGGTGCGGTAGTTGTCCCAGCGCGCGCCCAGGCTCGCCTGCCATTGCTCGTTGAACTTGATGGTGTCAAAGCCGTAGAGCGCCAGCGTGTCCGTGTTGTAGATGGCGGGATTGTTGTTGCGCGTCAGCTTGCCGGTGTAGTCGTCGTGGGGATTCGGATCCCACAGCGACGTGCACAGCGCCGGGTTCGACAGGTCGGTTGCGCTGACCTTGCAGTCCATCGGGCCGCGGGCGATCGTCTGGGTGTAGCTGTCCTTGTCCTGCTTGATGTTGCTGTACTCAAATCCCAGGTCGAACGAGTGCTTCAGGCTGCCGGTCTCGAATTCACCCGTCAGGTCCGTCTGGTTGGCGAAGGTCTTGGTGACGTAGTAGCCGGACTTGAGCGCACGGTACACCAGCCCGTTCGGGATGTTGCCCTTGCTGTCGTCGGGATTGGTCGCTGCAAAGTCGGTCGTGCCGCGGCCATAGCGCGTCACGTTGCGCAGTTGCAGCTTGTCGGAAAAGTCGTGCTGGAAGTCCACCGTGGCGACGTCATCGCGCGTCTTCATGAAGTCGCGCCCGGTCAGGCCGTAGAAGGACTTGCGGCTCACGCCCATCGTCTCCGTCACCGGCTGGCCCGACTTCGGGTCATACGGAATGGAGTAGTCGGGCATGCTGTCGTCTTGATAGTGGTAGTAGCTCAGCGTGATGCGGGTCGGCGTGCCAACACCCAGCATCAGCGACGGCGCAACGCCCCAGCGCTCGAAATCCACGGCGTCATCGCGGCCCGGGGTGTCGCCCTTGTTGCCCATCACGTTCAGCCGGAACGCCGCCTTGTCGCCCAGGCGCCAGTTGCTGTCGATGGTGGCGCGGTAGTTGTTGTCCGTGCCGATCTGCGCCGTGGCTTCGGTGAAGTCCGTGGTCTTGGGCGCTTTGCTGACCATGTTGATGCTGCCGCCCGCGCCGCCCCGGCCGGAATACACCGAGTCCGGCCCCTTGATGATTTCGACCTGCTCCAGATTGAACGTGTCGCGCACCTGGGTGCTGCTGTCGCGGATACCGTCCAGGAAGATGCTGCCGGCGGAATTCTGGCCGCGGATGATCGGGAGGTCGCCGCCCGGGCGGCCGCCTTCGCCGGCCCCGAAGGTGATGCCCGGCGAATTGCGCAGCACGTCCTGCAACGTCGACGCGGCCTGATCCTGGATCACCTGCTGCGGCACAACCTGCACGGTGCGCGGCGTGTCCAGCAAAGGCGCGGTCATCTTCGGCGACTGCGCGGTCGAGGTCTGATAGGACGAGCTTTCGCCCTCGACGCGGACGGGCGACAGCTGCGTCACGCCGGTGTCGGCGGACTGGGCTGCGGCATGGGGGCTGACGAACAACGCGGGCGCGGCAATGGCGGCGGCCAGCGAGGTAGCGAGCGTATTCAGCGAATACGAATCTTGGGGCTTCAAGCGGACTTCTCCAGAACGTAAATAACAACGATTCTTGTTTTTTTGTTGTTTGCGATTCTGAACGGAGGCGCTGAATGAAACCTGAATGAAAGGCCCTTGCAAATCAAAAGGATAAAAAAACAACAGCTTTGATTTTGCTCAAAATCCAGAAAGGATCGGAGATCAAAAAAGGGGCGGATTACTGCCGGGTTTTGCGCGAGGCAAAGTTGTTGCGGACGTTGCTGAACACATAAAAAAACGCCCCGATCGGGGCGTCTTGGTGCGTCCATCTGCAGGCAGGCTGCTGTGTCGTCAGGTCCGCAGACGCGGATGCCGCTTGAAGAGATACCGGTACACAAACCCGGGATACGCCAGCACCAAAAACAGGCTGAGCGTAATCGCGTAGAACTCCCAGGTCTGGGCGAAGCGGTTGCCCAGCGTCGACTCGAAGGCAAAACCCAGCGCGCCGACGATGGCGTAGAACACCAGCACTTCGATCAACCGAATCCAGAACGGCTTGACCGCCGCCGCCCCGCCCTGCTTCCAGGGCAGCACGGCAAAGACGCGCTCGGTCAGGAAGGGAAGATTCGCGCTGACAAGCGCCAGCGCGATCAACAGCCATACCGCCAGCGTCTGGTTCATGGCTGCATTCCGTTCGTTAGAGGGTCAGCGACGAGCGGATGGCCTGCACGCACAGCGCCATCAAGCCGCCGGGCAACAAGCCCAGCACCAGGATCAGGGCGCCGTTGATCGACAGCACGCCGCGTTGGCCGGCCGTGGCCACCATCGGGGCAGCGTCAGCCGCCGGCTCGTCGAAGTAGACGACCTTGACCACGCGCAGGTAGTAGAACGCGCCGATCAGCGAGAACAGCACCGCCACCACAGCCAGCGTGACGTGGCCTGCGGCAACCAGCGACTGCAGCACGGCCAGCTTGGCGTAGAAGCCCACCAGCGGCGGGATGCCGGCCAGCGAGAACATCAGCAGCAGCACGATGGCGGCATGCCACGGGCTGCGGCGGTTCAGGCCCTTCAGGTCGTCGATGTGCTCGCACTCGAAGCCCTGACGCGACAGCAGCAGCACAATGCCGAAGCTGGCAAGCGTGGTCAGCACGTAGGTCAGCATGTAGAACAGCGAGGCGCCGTAGGCGGCCGAGGACAGTTCCGGCTTGCCGGCCACCGAACCCGACATCAGGCCCAGGAGCACGAAGCCCATGTGCGAGATGGTCGAGTAGGCCAGCATGCGCTTGAAGTTGGTCTGTGCGATGGCGGTTAGGTTGCCGATGGCCAGCGACAGCACCGCCAGGATCATCAGCATCGGCTGCCAGTCGGTGGCCAGGCCGTGCAGGCCATCAACCAGCAGACGCAGCGTGATCGCAAAGGCGGCCAGCTTGGGCGCGCCGCCCAGGATCAGCGTGACGGCGGTCGGCGAGCCTTGGTAGACGTCCGGCACCCACATGTGGAACGGCACGGCGCCCAGCTTGAACGCCAGACCCGACACCAGGAACACGATGCCGAACACCAGCGCCATCTTCTCGGCCTTGCCGGCGGCGATGACGTTGGACACTTCGGTCAGGTCGAGATGACCCGTGGCGCCGTAGATCATGGACATGCCATACAGCAGGAAACCCGAGGCCAGCGCGCCCAGCACGAAGTACTTCATGGCGGCTTCGGTGGCCACGACGTTGTCACGGCGCAGGGCGATCAGCGCGTACAGCGCCAGCGACATCAGTTCCAGGCCCAGGTAGATCGAGATCAGGTTCCCGGAGGAGATCATGACCATCTGACCCAGCAGCGCGAACAGCGTCAGCACATACAGTTCGCCGCCGCGCATCATGTCGCGGACCTGCGCATACACGCGGCCATAGATCAGCGTTACGCCGACGGCAAGATACGAGGCGATCTTGAGCAGGTGCGACAGCTCGTCCGTGACGTACAGGCCGTTGAACGTCGAGCCAGCCACGCCGTTCTTCCACTGCACGGCCGACACGACGGTCAGCACGCCCAGAGCAAGCATGGTCAGCAGGAACGTCGGCTTGCGCTCGGGGTGATTGCTGACCGCGTCGATGAGCAAAATAGCCAGGCCGAAAATCAGCAGAAGGATTTCCGGTGTCGCCAGGGCGAAATCGATTTGGGATTGCATCATTGTCTTGTCTTACAGTTTCGAGACGGCAACGTGTTGCAGCAGGGCCTCGACCGACACGTGCATCACGTCGGTGAAGGGCTTGGGATAGATCCCCATGTACAACACGGCGATCGCCATCACGCCAAGAATCACGAATTCGCGGCGGTTGATATCGGTCAGCTCGCGCACGTGGTCGTTGGCGACATCGCCCAGGACGACGCGCTTGACCATCCACAACGAATACGCCGCGCCCAGGATCAGGGCAGTGGCTGCCAGCAGGCCGATCCAGAAGTTGTGCTCGACCGCGCCCATGATCACCATGAATTCGCCGACGAAGCCGCTGGTGGCCGGCAGGCCGCTGTTGGCCATCGAGAACAGGATGAAGAACGTGGCAAAACGCGGCATCACGTTGACCACGCCGCCGTAGTCGGCGATGCGGCGCGAGTGCATGCGGTCATAGAGCACGCCAATACACATGAACATGGCGCCCGACACAAAGCCGTGCGAGATCATCTGCACGATGGCGCCTTCGACGCCAGCCGTGTTGAAGATGAAGAAGCCCAGCGTGACGAAGCCCATGTGGGCGACCGACGAATAGGCCACCAGCTTCTTCATGTCTTCCTGGACGATCGCGACCAGGCCGATGTAGATCACGGCGATCAACGACAGCGTGATCATCATGCCGGCCAGGCTGTGCGAGGCGTCAGGCGCGATCGGCAGCGAGAAGCGCAGGAAACCGTAGGCGCCCAGCTTCAGCATGATCGCGGCCAGCACGATGGAGCCGCCCGTGGGCGCTTCAACGTGGGCGTCCGGCAACCACGTGTGGACCGGCCACATCGGCACCTTGACGGCAAACGCTGCCAGCAGCGCCACGAAGATCAGGATCTGCGGCGTGTAGCCCAGCTTGGTCTGCTGCCAGGTCAGGATGTCGAACGAACCGCCCGACACATTCCAGAGGTAGACGAACGCGATCAGCGTCAGCAGCGAACCCATCAGGGTGTACAGGAAGAACTTGAACGCTGCGTACACGCGGTTCCCGCCGCCCCAGACGCCGATGATGATGTACATCGGGATCAGCGTGGCTTCGAAGAACACGTAGAACAGCATGCCGTCCAGCGCGCAGAACACGCCCACCATCAGACCCGACAGGATCAGGAAGGCGGCCATGTATTGCGCGACCCGGCTCGTGATGACTTCCCAGCCGGCCAGCACCACGATGATGGTGATGAAAGCGGTCAGGAGCACGAACCACATCGAGATGCCGTCGATGCCCAGGTGGTAATTGACGTTGAAGGCTTCGATCCAGGAGGCCTTCTCCACGAACTGCATGGCGGCCGTGGAGGAATCAAAACCGGTGTAGAGCGGAATCGTGACCAGGAAGCCGGCGATCGAGCCGACGAGCGACAGGCCGCGCGTCAGGCCGGGACGATCGTCACGGCCCACCGCCAGCACCAGCAGGCCGAATACGATCGGGACAAAGATCGCAAGCGTGAGCCAGGGAAAAGTGTTGGATGCCATCTCGCTTGCCATCATTGGGGAATCAGCACAAAGAAAGTCACCAGCGCCATGACGCCGATGATCATTGCGAACGCGTAGTGATAGATGAAGCCGGACTGCAGGTGACGGCTGATGGCTGCCACCCAGCCCACGACGCGGGCACTGCCGTTGATCAGGATGCCGTCGATGATGCCGCGGTCACCGGTCTGCCACAGGCCGCGGCCCAGGCAGCGCAGACCACGCGCAATGATCTGCTCGTTGACCCAATCCACGTAGTACTTGTTCTCGAGGATCTTGTTCACGCCCGACAGGTTGGCCTTGATGGCGGCCGGCACCTTCGGGTTGATCAGGTAGCAGTACCAGGAGATCACGAACCCGGCGACAACCAGCCAGAACGGCAGGGTCTGGAAGGCATGCAGGCCGTAGGCGACCCAGCCGTGCCATTCCTCGCTCAGCACGTGCATCGCGGGATGCTGCTGCGGCAGGACCTTGATGACGCCGTCGAAGAACTTGCCAAACAGCATGGGATCGACCGCCCAGGCGCCGATGAACACCGACGGAATCGCCAGCAGGATCAGCGGCAGCGTGACCACCCAGGGCGACTCGTGCGGCTTGCCGCCGTGATGGCCGTGGCCGTGGTCGTCGTGACCATGATCGTCATGACCGTGGCCGTGCGCGTCGTGGCCGTGACCGTGATCGCTGGTGTCAAAGCGTTCCTTGCCGTGGAAGACCAGGAAGTACACGCGGAACGAGTACAGCGAGGTGACGAACACGCCGATCAGAACCGCATAGTAAGCAAAGCTCGCGCCCCAGACGTTGGCCTGGCCGGCGGCTTCGATGATGTTCTCCTTCGAGTAGAAACCCGAGAAGAACGGCGTGCCGACCAGCGCCAGCGTACCCAGCAGGAAGGTGATCCAGGTGATGGGCATGTACTTGCGCAGGCCGCCCATGTTGCGGATGTCCTGGTCGTGGTGCATGCCGATGATGACCGAACCCGCGCCCAGGAACAGCAGCGCCTTGAAGAACGCGTGGGTCATCAGGTGGAAGATCGCGACCGAGTAGGCCGAAGCACCCAGCGCCACGGTCATGTAACCCAGCTGCGACAGCGTGGAGTACGCGACGACGCGCTTGATGTCGTTCTGGATGATGCCCAGGATGCCCAGGAACAGCGCGCCGATTGCGCCGATCACGATGATGAACGACAGCGCGGTGTCCGACAGTTCGAACAGGGGCGAGAAACGCGCAACCATGAAGATGCCGGCCGTCACCATGGTGGCGGCGTGGATCAGCGCGGAAATCGGGGTCGGGCCTTCCATCGAGTCGGGCAGCCAGGCGTGCAGCGGAACCTGGGCAGATTTACCCATGGCGCCGATGAACAGGCAGATACACGCGACGGTCAGCAGCATCCAGTCGGAACCGGGCAGCGTCATGGCGGCCAGCTTGTCGGCCTGCGCGAAGACTTCACCGTAGTGCATGGTGCCGGCGTAGGCGAACAGCAAGCCGATGCCCAGCACGAAGCCGAAGTCGCCGACGCGGTTGATCAGGAACGCCTTCATGTTGGCGAAGATCGCCGTCGGACGGGTGTACCAGAAACCGATCAGGAGGTAGGACACCAGACCCACCGCTTCCCAGCCAAAGAACAGCTGCACCATGTTGTTCGACATCACCAGCATCAGCATGGAGAACGTGAACAGCGAGATGTACGAGAAGAAGCGCTGATAGCCGGGATCGTCAGCCATGTAGCCGATGGTGTAGATGTGCACCATCAGCGACACGGACGTCACCACGACCATCATCATGGCCGACAGCGGATCGATCAGGAAGCCGATTTCCAGCTTGGTCTGGCCGATGAGGCTCCAGGTGTAGACGGCGCCGTCGAAACGCAGGCCGTTCAGCACGTCGCCCAGCACCACCACCGAACCGATGGCGGAGATGAGCACGCCAAGGATGGTGATGACGTGCGAGGCGCGGCGGCCGATGGGCCGTCCGAGGAACCCGGTGCCGAAGAGGCCCGCGAGAATTGCTCCGGCCAGCGGCGCCAGCGCGATGAGCAGGTAGAGATTGGGTGAGCTAGACATTTTCTTCCAATACCCCGTCAGCCCTTCAGGCGATCGAGTTCGTCAACGTTGATCGTGTTCAGGTTGCGGAACAGCAGCACCAAAATGGCCAGGCCGATCGCCGCTTCGGCGGCGGCCACGGTCAGGATGAAGAACACGAACACCTGGCCGGCGGTGTCGCCGAACCAGCTGGAGAACGCCACGAAGTTCATGTTGACGGCCAGGAGCACGAGCTCGATGGACATCAGGAGAATGATCAGGTTGCGGCGGTTCAGGAAGATGCCGAAGATCCCGATCGCGAACAGGATCGCGCCAAGGATCAGATAGTGGGCCAGCGTCAGCGTCATTGTTTTTCTCCTTGGGGCGCGGCACCGTTCGAGGCGTCACGCTTGGCCTGGGCGCGCTCGCTCTGGGCGGGCATGCTCACCATGCGGAAGCGGTCCTTCGAACGCACGCGGACAGCGGCGACCGGGTCGTTGTACTTGACGTCGCGGCGGCGGCGCAGGGTCAGCGCAATCGCGGCAACCATACCGACCAGCAGCAGCGCGGCGCCGACTTCAATGGCGTAGATGTACTGCGTGTACATCGCTTCGCCGAGCGCGCGGGCGTTGTTGTAGTCGGCGGGCAGCTGCGCCTGGGGACCGGAACCGTACCAGATGGTGCCCAGCACGAAGGACACTTCCAGCACGAGCACCACACCGATGACCAGGCCGAGCGGCAGGTAGGTCTTCATGCCCTGGCGCAGGGTGTCCATGCGGATGTCGAGCATCATCACGACAAAGAGGAAGAGCACCATCACGGCGCCCACGTACACCAGCACCAGCAGCAGCGCCAGGAACTCGGCGCCCAGCAGCATCCACAGCATGGCCGCGTTGGCGAACGCCAGGATCAGATGCAGAACGGCGGTGACCGCGCTGCGCGCGGTGATCACGCGGAACGCCGCGATCACCAGCACGGCGGCCAGTATGTAGAAAAGGACAGTGGTAAAAGTCATGGATCAGACCCTGGGCTTCAGCGGTAAGGCGCGTCTTCGGCCCGGCGGCGGGCGATGTCGGCTTCGTAGCGGTCGCCCACGGCGAGCAGCATGTCTTTGGTGAAATACAGGTCGCCGCGCTTTTCGCCGTGGTATTCGTGGATGTGCGTTTCCACGATCGAGTCCACGGGGCAGCTTTCCTCACAGAAGCCGCAGAAAATGCATTTGGTCAGATCGATGTCGTAGCGCGTCGTGCGGCGGGTGCCGTCGTCGCGCTGGTCCGACTCGATCGTGATCGCCAGCGCCGGGCACACGGCTTCGCACAGCTTGCACGCGATGCAGCGCTCTTCCCCGTTGGGGTAGCGGCGCAGCGCGTGCAGGCCGCGGAAACGCGGCGACGCAGGGGTCTTTTCCTGGGGGTAGCGCAAGGTGACCTTACGCTTGAAAAAATACTTGCCCGTGAGGCGCATGCCCTTGAGCAACTCGGTCAGCATCAGGCTGCCGAAGAAATCCTTGATCGCTTCCATATCCTGCCTCTGCTTGGCGCTTAGCGCCAAATGTTCCAGGGCGTCTGCATCCAGATCGCCACCACGACCAGCCAGACGCCGGTCAGCGGGATGAAGATTTTCCAACCCAAGCGCATGATCTGGTCATAGCGGTAGCGCGGGAACGAGGCCCGGAACCACACGAACAACGAGACCACGAAGAACGTCTTGAGACCCAGCCAGATCCAACCCGGAATCCAGGTCAGCGGCGCGATATCGATCGGGGAAGCCCAGCCGCCCAGGAACATGATCGACGCCATGCAGGACAGCAGGATCATGTTGGCGTATTCGCCCAGGAAGAACAGCGCGAATGCCATGCCCGAGTATTCGACCATGTGGCCGGCCACGATTTCGGATTCGCCTTCCACGACGTCGAACGGGTGACGGTTGGTTTCGGCAACGGCCGAGATCACGTAGATCACGAACAGCGGCAACAGCGGCAGCCAGTTCCAGGACATGAACGTCAGGCCCTTTTCGGCAAACCAGCCGCGGTTCTGCACGTGCACGATCTCGGACATGTTCAGGCTGCCCGACACCAGCAGCACCGTCACCAGCACGAAGCCGATGGCCAGTTCATACGACAGCATCTGGGCCGAGGCGCGCAGTGCGCCCAGGAACGCGTACTTGGAGTTGGATGCCCAGCCGGCGACGATCACGCCGTACACGCCGATGGACGTGATGGCCATGATGTACAGCAGGCCGGCGTTGACGTTGGCCAGCACGACGTCGGGACCGAAGGGCACGACAGCCCAGGCCGCCAGCGCCGGCATCAGCGTGACCACGGGGGCCACGATGAACAGGACCTTGTTGGCCTGGCTGGGGACCACGACTTCCTTGGTCAGCAGCTTGAAGACGTCGGCAAACGGCTGCAGCAGCCCCTTGAAACCGACGCGGTTCGGGCCCATGCGCACGTGCATGGCGCCGATCATCTTGCGTTCCCAGTACGTCAGGTAGGCCACGCACAGGATGATGGGCACCGCAATGATGACGATCTTGACGAGGGTCCAGAGGACCATCCAGACCGTCGGACCCAGCAATGCCTGACCGTGGCTTTCAAGAACATTGAGCCATTCCATCAGGCACGCTCCACGCTGATTTGACCAAATGCGCCACCCAGGGCAGCGGTAGTTTCGAAGGCGGCGGAAATGCGCACGGCGCGATCGGCCACGGCATCATCCTGAACCGTTTCCAGTTCGACGGCGCCCTGCCCGGCCGACACGCGCACCTTGACCCCGGCCGTCAGGCCCAGGCTGGTGAGGGTGCGGCCGTTCATTGCGGCGGCGGGCTTCTTCGAAGCCGGCGCGGCCTGCAGCGGTTCCGAACGGCGCACCATGGCGTCCGTGCGGTAGATCGGCACATCGGCGACGCGTTCCAGACCGGTCAGGGCCTGACCAAGACCCAGCGGGGCCTTGACGTCGTTGGACAGGCGGCCTTCGACGCCGCTTGCCAGCACGGCGTCGCGCACGGACTCGGAGGTCTCGTCGTCAAAACCGGCCAGGTGCAGGACGTTGCCCAGCACGCGCAGGACCTTCCAGCCCGGACGGGTCTGGCCGAACGGCGTGACCGTGCCCTTGAAGCTTTGCGCCAGGCCTTGGGCGTTGACGAACGTGCCCGAGGTTTCCGTGAACGGCGACACCGGCAGCATCACGTCGGCCCATTCGGCAGCGGCCGAACGGTAAGGCGTGAGCGCAACGGCGAACTGCGCGCCGCGCAGCGCGGCGATGGCTTGCTGGCCGTTGTCGGCGTCGAGCAGCGGTTCGGCATGCAGGACGATGTAGGCCTTGAGCGGTTCGGCGAGCATGGCCGCGGCGGTCTTGCCGCCCTTGCCCGGGATGGCGCCGGCGAGGTAACCGCCGACCGTGTTGCCGCCCGAGGTCAGGAAGCCGAACCTGCCGCCAGACAGGTCAGCCACGGCGCGGCCGTTGGCGGCCAGCGTGGTGGCCTGGGCGCTGGCGACAGCCAGGTTGCCCATCAGGACGGCGGTGTTGGCGCCGGACGCAAGGCTGGCGGCGATGAGCTTGGCGTTTTCGCCCGGCGTGACCGAGGCGAACTCGGCCGGCACGGCCTGTTCCTTGGCCTGGGCCAGCGCGACGGCCACTTCGGCCAGCGCGCGCGCCAGTTCCGACGGGGCCACGGTGATGCGCGCGGTGACGGGCATCAGGGGATCGTCGGCGGCGCTGTCGACCATCAGGATCTGCGTGCCACGCTTGGCGGCTTGACGCAGACGCTGGGCCATCAGGGGATGGTCCTTGCGCAGGAACGAGCCGACGACCAGGACGCGGTCCAGGTTGTCGAGTTCGGCGATGGGCATGCCCAGCCACGGCGCGCCGGTCAGCGCGGCGTCGAAGGCCGGGTCGGTCTGGCGCAGACGGAAGTCGATGTTCTCGGAACCCAGCGAGCGGACCAGGCGGCCCAGCAGCGCGTATTCCTCGGTGGTGGCGTATTCGGACGCCAGCGCGCCGATCTGGCCAGCGCCAAAGCTGTCACGCACACGCGACAGGCCTTGGGCCACGGCCTGCAGCGCGTCGGCCCAAGAGGCTTCCTGCCACTTGCCGTCGGTGCCCTTGATCATCGGGGCGGACAGGCGGTCGTCGCTGTTCAGGCCTTCGTACGAGAAGCGATCGCGGTCGCTGATCCAGCATTCGTTGACGGCTTCGTCTTCGAACGGGACCACGCGCATCACGCGGTCGCCCTTGACCTGAACGACCAGATTGGCGCCCAGGCTGTCGTGCGGGCTGACCGAACGGCGGCGAGCCAGTTCCCAGGTGCGGGCGCTGTAGCGGAAGGGCTTGGAGGTCAGCGCGCCCACCGGACAGATGTCGATCATGTTGCCCGACAGTTCGGACTCGATCGAACGGCCCACGAAGGTGGTGATTTCGGAGTGCTCGCCACGGCCCAGCATGCCCAGTTCCATGACGCCGGCGATTTCCTGGCCGAAGCGCACGCAGCGGGTGCAGTGGATGCAGCGCGACATTTCCTCGGCGGAAACCAGCGGGCCCAGGTCCTTGTGGAACACGACGCGCTTTTCTTCCTGGTAACGCGAGGAAGAACCGCCGTAGCCCACGGCCAGATCCTGCAGCTGGCATTCGCCGCCCTGATCGCAGATCGGGCAGTCGAGGGGGTGATTGATGAGCAAGAATTCCATCACCGACTTCTGAGCGGCGCGAGCCTTCTCAGAGCAGGTGTGGACGACCATGCCGTTGGTCACGGGCGTGGCGCAGGCGGGCAGCGCCTTGGGCGCTTTTTCCACTTCAACCAGGCACATCCGGCAGTTGGCCGCGATGGACAGTTTCTTGTGGTAGCAGAAATGCGGCACGTAAAGCCCGACTTTCTGGGCGGCATGCATGACCATGCTGCCTTCGGGCACTTCGACCTTGTTGCCGTCGACGGTTAGTTCAACCATTGCTGTTCCTGAGACCTACAGATATTGCGGGACCACACAAGACTTGTGCTCGATGTGGTGCGCGAATTCGTCGCGAAAATGCTTGAGGAAGCCACGGACGGGCATGGCGGCGGCGTCACCGAGGGCGCAGATGGTGCGGCCCATGATGTTGAGGGCCACATTGTCCAGCAGCTCCAGATCTTCCGGACGGCCTTGACCGTTTTCGATGCGGTGCACCATGCGGTAGAGCCAGCCAGTGCCTTCGCGGCACGGCGTGCACTGGCCGCAGCTTTCCTCGAAATAGAAGTACGACAGACGCAGCAGCGATTTCACCATGCAGCGCGTCTCGTCCATGACGATCACAGCGCCAGAGCCGAGCATCGAGCCGGCCTTGGCGATGGAGTCATAGTCCATCGTGCATTCCATCATGATGTCGGCGGGCAGGACCGGGGCGCTCGAGCCGCCGGGGATGACCGCCTTCAGCTTCTTGCCGCCACGCATGCCGCCTGCCAGTTCCAGCAGGGTCGAGAACGGGGTGCCCAGCGGGATCTCGTAGTTGCCGGGACGTTCGACGTCGCCGGTGATCGAGAACAGCTTGGTGCCGCCGTTGTTCGGCTTGCCGACTTCCAGGTAGGCCTGGCCGCCGTTGCGGATGATCCACGGCACCGCCGCGAACGTTTCCGTGTTGTTGATGGTGGTGGGCTTGCCGTACAGGCCGAAGCTGGCCGGGAACGGCGGCTTGAAGCGCGGCTGGCCCTTCTTGCCTTCCAGCGATTCCAGCAGCGCGGTTTCTTCGCCGCAGATGTAGGCGCCGTAACCGTGGAAAGCGTGGAGCTGGAAGCTGAAGTCGGAACCGAACAGGCGATCGCCCAGGAAGCCGGCGGCGCGCGCTTCTTCCAGGGCTTCTTCGAAGCGCTCATAGACTTCGAAGATCTCGCCGTGGATGTAGTTGTAGCCGACGCTGATGCCCATGGCGTAGGCCGCGATCGCCATGCCTTCAATCACGATGTGCGGATTGAAGCGCAGGATGTCGCGGTCCTTGAACGTGCCGGGCTCGCCTTCGTCGGAGTTGCAGACGAGGTACTTCTGGCCCGGGAAGGCGCGCGGCATGAAGCTCCACTTCAGGCCGGTCGGGAAGCCCGCGCCGCCACGGCCGCGCAGACCCGACGCCTTGACTTCGGCGATCACGTCTTCCGGCTTCATGCCGGTGGTCAGGATCTTTTTCAGGGCTTCGTAGCCGCCGCGCTTGACGTAGTCGGCCAAGCGCCAGTTGGCGCCGTCGACGTCGGCCATGATCTGCGGCTGCAGGTGGCGGCCGTGCAGGGCCATCGAGTTGGACAGGTCGTTCAGGGGGTTGGGATCCAGCCCCTGCGCGAACTGCTTGTACAGGTCAGGCGCGTTCATGCCGACTCTCCTTGCTGCTTGAGGGCCGCGACCAGCGCGTCCAGCTTCTCGTCGGTCATGCGCACGCACATATGCTTGTTGTTCACGATCAGCACGGGGGAGTCGCCGCAGGCGCCCATGCACTCGCCTTCGACCAGCGTGAACTGGCCGTCTTCGGTGGTCTGGCGATAGTCGACGCCCAGCTTGCGCTTGAGGTATTCGCCGGCGCGGTCGCCGTCGCGCAAGGCACAGGGCAGGTTCGTGCAGACGGCGATCTTGTTCTTGCCGACGGGCTTGACGTCGAACATGTTGTAGAACGTGGCGACTTCCTGGACCGCGATGGGCGGAACGCCAATGTAGTTGGCCACGTCTTCGATGACTTCGGTAGCCAACCAGCCCTTCTCTTCTTGCGCGATGGCAAGCGAGGCCATGATGGCGGACTGCCGCTGGTCGGCCGGGAACTTGGCCAGTTCACGGTCGATTTTCTGGTAGGCCTGTTCGGAAAGCAGCATAGTTTGAATCCGGGTTATGCGGGCGTGCTCGTGACTGTCTGGGCGGATCAGCGATCGATCTCGCCGAAAACGATGTCCTGCGTGCCAATGATGGTGACGGCGTCGGCGATCATGTGGCCACGCGACATTTCATCCAGCGCTTGCAGGTGGACAAAGCCAGGCGCCCGAATCTTCAGGCGGTAAGGCTTGTTGGCGCCGTCGGACACCAGATAGATGCCGAATTCGCCCTTCGGGTGCTCCACCGAGGCGAACGCCTCGCCCGGGGGCACGTGGAAACCTTCGGTGAAGAGCTTGAAGTGATGGATCAGCTCTTCCATGTTGGTCTTCATGGCGGTACGCGACGGCGGGGCGATCTTGTGGTTCTCGATCATGACCGGGCCGGGATTGTTGCGCAGCCATTCCACGCACTGGCGGATGATGCGATTGCTTTGGCGCATCTCGGCAATGCGGACCAGGTAGCGGTCGTAGCAGTCGCCGTTGACACCCACGGGGATGTCGAAATCAAGCAGGTCGTAGACTTCGTAGGGCTGCGTCTTGCGCAGGTCCCAGGCGACGCCCGAACCACGCAGCATCGGGCCGGTGAAGCCCAGCGCCTTGGCGCGCTCGGGATCGACCACGCCGATGCCGACCAGACGCTGCTTCCAGATGCGGTTGTCGGTGAGCAGGGTTTCGTACTCGTCGACGCAGGCCGGGAAGCGGTTGGTGAAGTCTTCGATGAAGTCCAGCAGCGAACCCGAACGCGCTTCGTTCATGACGCGCATTTCCTTGTCGCCACGGAACTTGCTGGAGTCGCCGTACTGCGGCATGGAATCCGGCAGGTCGCGATAGACGCCACCCGGCCGGTAGTAGGCCGCGTGCATGCGCGCGCCCGAGACCGCTTCGTAGCAGTCCATCAGGTCTTCGCGTTCACGGAAGGCGTACAGGAACACTGCCATCGCACCCACGTCCAGGGCGTGCGAGCCCAGCGACATCAGGTGGTTCAGCAGACGCGTGATTTCATCGAACATCACGCGGATGTACTGCGCGCGCAGCGGGGCTTCGACGCCCAGCAGCTTTTCGATGGCCATGACGTAGGCGTGCTCGTTGCACATCATGGACACGTAGTCCAGACGGTCCATGTAGGGCAGCGCCTGGATGTAGGTCTTGTGTTCGGCCAGCTTTTCGGTGGCGCGGTGCAGCAGGCCGATGTGCGGATCGGCGCGCTGGATGACTTCGCCGTCAAGCTCGAGCACCAGGCGCAGCACGCCGTGCGCGGCCGGGTGTTGAGGACCGAAGTTCAGGGTGTAGTTCTTGATGTCTGCCATGATTCAACGCCCCATGCCGTAGGTGTCTTCGCGCACCACGCGCGGGGTGATCTCGCGCGGATCGATCGTGACCGGCTGGTAAATGACGCGCCGCTGCTCGGGGTCGTAGCGCATTTCGACGGTGCCCGACAGCGGGAAGTCCTTGCGGAACGGATGGCCGATGAAGCCGTAGTCGGTGAGGATGCGGCGCAGGTCCGGATGGCCTTCGAAGACGATGCCGTACAGATCGAAGGCTTCGCGCTCGAACCAGCCGACCGTGGGCCAGCATTCCATCAGCGAGGCGACCATCGGGAACTCGTCGTCAGGCGCCCACGTGCGCACGCGCAGGCGCCAGTTGTTCTCGAGGGAAAGCAGGTGTGCCACCACGGCATAACGCGAGCGGTGGATGCGGACGTTGGTTTCCTCGGGCATCTGGCGCGTGCCGTTGCCCCAGGTCAGGTAGTCGACGCCGCAGAGGTCGATACAGGTTTCAAAGCGCAGGCCGGCTTCGGTGCGCAGCTTGTTGCAGACGGAGAACCACTGCTCCGCGGGCACTTCGAGCGTCAGCTCGCCCAGCGCCTCGGTCAGCGCAATGTCCGCGCCGAGGGTGGTCTGCAAATTGTTTTTCAGGGATTCGAGCCTGGTCATCATCTTGTACGCTTAGGTGAACCGATACGCTGGTTTCGCAGGTTCGAGGCGGCTGAGGCCTGCCGTCGGACCTGACGAAGCATCAGCGCGCAATCGTGTTGGTCAGACGGATCTTGTTCTGCATTTGCAGCAAGCCGTAGACCAGCGCCTCGGCCGTGGGCGGGCAGCCCGGCACGTAGACGTCTACCGGTACGATGCGATCACAGCCACGCACCACCGAATACGAGTAGTGGTAGTAGCCGCCGCCATTGGCACAGGAGCCCATGGAAACCACCCAGCGCGGCTCGGGCATCTGGTCGTAGACCTTGCGCAGCGCGGGCGCCATCTTGTTGCACAGTGTGCCGGCAACGATCATAAGATCGGACTGGCGCGGGCTGGGCCGGAAGATGATGCCGAATTGGTCCAGGTCATAGCGGGCTGCGCCCGCGTGCATCATCTCAACCGCGCAACAGGCCAGACCGAAGGTCATGGGCCACATCGAACCGGTCTTCGCCCAGTTCAGGAACTTATCGGCGCTGGTGGTGATGAACCCTTGCTTGAGAATGCCGTCTATAGCCATATTCGTCTCTGATAACGTGCTGTGAAATGAACCCGAAGGTCACTCCCAATCCAGCGCGCCCTTTTTCCATTCGTAGATGAAGCCGACGGTCAACACGGCGAGGAAAACCATGACCGTCCAGAAACCGACGAGTCCGACGGTGCCCTGGGCAATGGCCCACGGGAACAGGAACGCGATTTCCAGGTCGAAAAGAATGAACAGAATCGCCACGAGGTAGTAGCGCACGTCAAACTTCATGCGTGCATCTTCAAACGCTTCGAAGCCGCACTCGTAAGGCGAGAGCTTCTCAGCGTAAGGACGCCGCGGGCCAAGGAGGGAGCCGGCCGTTAGAAGCGCGAACCCGATAAGGGTGGCCACTACGATAAACAGCAGGACGGGAAAATACTGTTGCAGGTTCATTCAGGCGTCCGTCAAATGCGCAAACCTTAGGATTGTAGCATTCGCGCGGTTACTTCCGGCTGAACTCTGTAGCTTGAATAGCAGGCGAAAGACTGCATTCCTTAAATGGAACAATTGCAGCTTTCGTCGGTGCATGTCGAGCATGTGCGGCTCGAACGACACGAAGCCGTAGTATGCCTGAATTCAGTCAGCAGACGAAAAAAAACCACCCCCAAAAGGGTGGTTCATGCGAACGGGCCGAGGCCCGTTCGCTTTTGCTTTAAATCCACACAGGGCTTGCGCCCTGCATTGGATTAGAAGCGGTGACGCACACCGATGCCGACGGCGGTCGACTTGACGTCGTCCAGGAAGGCGTAGTTGGTGGCGTACGAACCGTAGGCGTACAGGTTGGTACGCTTGGACAGGTCGTAGGTGTAGCCCAGCGAGTAGATGTTCATGTTGGCATCGTCGCCCGTCAGCTTGTCGTTCGACGGGTCAACACGCTGCCACGAACCGAAGACGTTCGAAGCGCCACCGATGGGGGCCGACAGGCCGACCAGGTAGGAGTTGGCCTTGAAGCCGTCAGCGAACACGTTGCTGATGCCGCTGGCGGTTGCGGACAGGACCGAGTTGCCGTTCACGCCGGGGCCAGCGAACCAGCCGTCGGTGGTGCGGCCGTAGGCCAGAGCCAGCTTGACCACTTCGAAGTCATACGAACCACCGATCATGTACGAACGCGGGGTAGCGTCGGTAGCTTCGGTCGTCAGACGGTTCGAGGCGTTCAGTTGGTCGTACGACAGAGCGACGTTCAGCGGGCCGTTGACGTAGCGCAGACCAGCGGTGATGGCGCGGGTGTTGTCGGCGGTCTTGAAGCCGGTTTCGGTCGTCTTCGTGTCGTCGGCGCTGAAGGAGTAGCCGACGCCGAATTGGAAGCCGCTGAACGACGGGGTTTGGTACATGACCATGTTGTCGTAGCGCTGGGTGTTCGCGGCGCTCATGCCGGTACCGATGTTAGCCTGACCGAAGCCAGCGCCGAACGGATCGATCGAACCGAAGTACTTCGAAGCGATGTTGGTTTGACGACCGAAGTCCAGTTGGCCCCAGCTGTCGCTGGCCAGACCGACGGTGGCTTGACGACCGAACAGACGGCCACCTTGAGCCGAACGGCCGTTGCCCGAATCAAAGCCCGATTCCAGTTGGAAAACAGCGCGCAGGCCGTCACCCAGATCTTCCGAACCACGCAGACCCCAGCGCGAACCGTTTTGGACGCCGTTGATCATGCCGAAGCGGCTGCCGTTGACGGCATCGCTAGCACCGCTGATACGGTTGTAGCCGAGGCCCGTGTCGATGATACCGTACAGGGTGACAGACGTTTCTGCCTGGGCGACACCGGCGAAACCGGCGAGCAGGGCGGCAGCGAGCAGAGTCTTTTTCATTTAAGAAATCTCCGTTGATTTGAGTGACAAGAGCAGCAATCCAGCAAACCAGCCTGCCGCCCCCCTAACTCCGCGAAGGGAAGTTGACGCTATTGCATCAAAAATCGGGGGGACTGGCTATGGTCGGCATCAGAAAAGTGCAGGTTTGCGACAGGCTTGTTGGGAAGTTGCAACATCCCGCTGATGCTTGCCGCGCAACGCTAGGGCTTTCCCTTACCGAACTGCCCGAGCGCGCAACCATGCGACTTTCGGCCCTGCCCCCAATTTTCCGGGCAATTCCAAAACCCATTCTTCACACTACTTTCCTCGCGGCTCCGGCTGCCATGCAGCGCTAAACCGGCGCGGCCGGGATGATGCCGGCACTGAAGATCATCGTAATCACGCTCGGCGCTAATAACGTTGTTATTAATAAAAATCGTCGATATGATCGTTGGCACCGTAAAGCCGCTGAGCGCCATGCCCACCCCCTCCCCTCGAGCCGACCGCAACGAACGCCTGAGCGCCCTGCGCAGGCAGATCATCCTGGACGCCGCGCAGCGCGTGTTCGAGCGGGATGGTCTGGAAAAGACGACGATCCGGGCCATCGCCAAAGAGGCTGGTTGCACGACTGGCGCCATTTATCCCTGGTTCGCGGGCAAGGAGGCGCTTTACGGGGAGCTGCTGGACGAATCGCTGCAACGGCTGCACGCGCATCTGGCGCAGGCGGGCAATGCCGAGACGCCGCAGTCGGCCGCGCGCGGCGTGATCGGGGCGTTTTTTGCTTATTACGCGCAGCGGCGCACGGATTTTTCGCTGGGGATGTATCTGTTCCAGGGACTGGGCCCGCGGGGGCTTGGTCGGGACATGGACGAAAAACTTAACGGCCGCTTGCGGCAATGCATCGATCTGATCGGCCAGGCGCTGTCGCGCACGAAAGGCTGGCAGGACGAGACCGTTCAGGCCGAGCAGATGAACGTGTTCACCTACTTGATGGGACTGTTGCTGCTGGTGCACACCCGCCGCCTCAAGTCGCTGGGCCAGCAGGCCGATGCGCTGCTGGACAACTATTGCCACGCCCTGGAACAACGATGACCGCAACCGCCCTCGCCGCCGATACGCGCGCGCCGCTGATCAGCCTTGCCGACTTTCACGTGCTGCTTGCCGACCAGCATCCGTTCTCGATGCTGCTGGGGATCGATGTGCTGCGCATCGGCCACGGCACGGCGCACGCCGTGCTGCCCGCCCGCGACACGCACCAGCGGCTGGGCGGCATTGTTGCCGGACCGATGCTGATGGGACTGGCCGACCTGGCCATGTATGCGGCAGTCGTGGGCGCCACCGGGCAGGCCCACGCGGTCACGGCCAGCCTGACCATCAATTTCCTGCGCAAAAGTCCGGCAGGCGCCATCCATGCGCATGCCCGGCTGCTCAAGGTGGGCCGGCTTTCCGCGGGCGAAGTCGTGCTGACCGGCGAAGGCTCGGACGAGCCGGTCGCGCATATCGTGAGCACGTGGTCGGTGCCCAAGCCATGAGCCCGCGCGTCAGCATCGTCGGCATGGGCAGGATCGGCACGATGGCCGCGCGGCGGTTGCTGGCCGCCGAGCCCGACATTGCGCTGACCCTCTATGACATCGAGGCGGAGCGGTGCGAAGATTTCCGTGGCAACGCGACGCTGGCGACCTCGGCGCGCGAAGCCTTGGCAGAGTCAGACACCATCGTGCTGGCCCTGCCCCGGGAGCGCGAGATCGATCGCACGCTGGAACGCTTCAGCGACGGCCAGGTCACGGCGCCCATTGCCGGCAAGCTGATCATCGATCTGGACCCGCCACCCGCCGACCGGATGCGGCAGCTTGACCGCGCCATCGCCTGCGCGGGCGGGCGCTACACCTGCGCGCCCATGCAGGCGCACGCCGCGGACGGCATCGAGGCGCGCCTACTGGACGCGCTGAACCGTCCTGCCTGACACGTGCAGCCGTTCGACGGCCGCCACGCACAGGACCAGCCATCCCAGGCTGACCGCGAATCCGGCTACGACATCGCTCGCAAAATGCACCTGCAGCAGGATGCGGCTTAGACCGATGGCCATGATGAGCGCGGCCATGAACGCCACGCAGGGCAGCCGCCACGCGGGTGGCGCGAATCGCCACATCAGGTAGCAGGCCGTGCCGTACACAGCCATTGCCGCCGAGGAGTGGCCGCTGGGAAAGCTCCAGCCGGTCGCCATGGCGTAGCCGTGATCGTGGTCGGGCCGCACGCGCTCGAACGTGTGCTTGAACAGCCAGTTCAGCGCGCCGTTCAGGCCGGTCGCGACCGCGCAGAAGAGCGCGAGCTGCCACGACCCGCGCCATAGCAGCGCAATCGTCATCAACACGGCGACGACGGTGAGCAGGTTGCGGTCGCCCAGGTACGTAATCCAGGACAGCAACCAAAGCATGGACGTCGACATGGACATGCTGAGCGCATTGGCGAGCGCGCTGTCGAACGCCACAATCGTCCCGCGGCTTTCGACGGCCAGGGCCAGCGCCAGGAATAACGCAAAGGAAATGCCCGCCGTCGCGCCGAAGAGCGCGGCACGGCCGTTGCCGGACAGCCGGCTATGGCAGCGCATGAAGAGCAGCGCCACGCCGCCCGCGACCAGCGGCAGCGCGACAAACAAAGAGAGGGCATGGGCTGCGGCCCATGCCGCGTAGACATCGGTCATGTATGCGCCATCAAAAGAAAAGTGCGCGGGGGCCGCGCGCCCTGCTACAACGAGACCAGCGTCTTGTCGACCGGCGCAAAGGCGTGCGCACCGGCGGCGTAGTCCCACCGCTCGACGTGGCAGACCTGCTGGCCGTCTTCTTCAGAGCGGGTGATCACGCCCAGCGAATTGGGCACGGTGCCGCGCACGCGATGCGAGCAGGTCGTCCCGGCCTGGACGATCCAGCCGGCCGGTCCGGCGGGCGCGGTCAGCGGCAGCACGTAGGGCAAGTGTATGTGACCGCCCAGCACCAGGTCGACACCCGCCTGCGCCCAGGCCGACAGCGCACGCTCCCGGCCGATCAGCAGATTGGACAGGTCCGATTCGACCTTGGCGCGCACCGGGTGGTGCGCCACGACGAGGCGCAACTGGCCCGGCCGCGCCTGGCGCAGCCGCTGGGCGACGCGAGCGATCTGGGCATCGGAGATTTCGCCGTCCTTGTGGCGTTTTGGGCGCGTGGTGTTCACCCCGATGGCGAGCACGCCATCGTTTTCGAACACGGGCTCGAGGATCGGCCCCAGCGCGCGCTTGTAGTTGCCGTAGGGATTGAGGGCGCGTGCGAATACGTTGTAGAGCGGGATGTCGTGATTGCCGGGCACCGCCAGCACGGGCAGCGCCAGACGCTCGATGAACCGGCGCGCGGCGGCGAACTGGCTGCGGCGCGCCCGCTGGGTGATGTCGCCGCTGAGCACCACCAGATCGGGCGACAACTGCCGCGCCAGGTCCAGCACGGCTTCGACGACCGCCTTGCGCTCCGTGCCGAAATGGGTGTCCGACAAATGCAGGATCCGCGTCATGAGCGGTCCAGGAGCTCGGGGTCCGCCGGCACCACCAGGGGCAGGCGATCGCTCGCCACCTTGAATTCGAGCGGCGTGTCCATCCAGGAGATCTCGCCGTCCATCGCCACCTTGACCCGGCGGCGCCCGCGCACACCGACCGTCAGCTTGTCGAAGGCGAAGCTGATCACGTTTTCGGCGTCGCCCATCCGGCTCAGCAAGCCGCGCACCAGCAGGCCGTAGAGGGCCAGCGTGCCCACGGGCCGCGCCGCCATGGCGATCAGCCGATTGCGGTCGAGCTCGTCGTTCTCGATGCCGATGTGTTCCAACTGCAGTTTGTTGTTGCCCACGACCAGCGTCGGCGACCGCAGGCTGCGTGACTTGCCCTCGAACTCAAGCTCCAGACCGAGCTGGCGCGGTTGGCGCCAGAGCGTGACCAGGCCCGACCACAGCGCGACCCAGCGCCTGCGCCCGTAGCGTTGCTTGTAGGCCTCGCGGTCTTCGAGCAGTTGCGGATACAGGCCGAGGCTGGCGTTGACGAGGAAGAGCCGGCCGTTCAGCAGGCCGACCTGAACGGGCCGGATGGTGCCTTGCAGGAAACCGCGCAGCGCCACGTCGGTTTCTTGCGAGATGCCGTAGGTGCGGCCGAAGTAGTTGAAGGTGCCTTGCGGCAGGATGCCGAACGGCACGCCCTGTCCAAGCACCGTGGATGCAACGGCATTGAGCGTGCCGTCGCCGCCTGCGGCGATGACGACGCCATGCTCGTCCTGGGCGCGCCTGACCGCCTGGCGCGCCACATCCGTCAGCTGCGACGGATCGCCGACCGGCATGAGTTCGTAGCGCCGCCCGGCCTCGTCGAGGATTGTCCGGATGGTGTCCTGCAGGACCTGCGCGTCGCCGCGCCCCGATCCTTTATTGAGGACGATGAATAAGGGTTCTTTTCCCGTTAGGGGTCGAGCCGCTGTTGCCGGGCTCTGCTCGGATGGCGTCATGCGACAAACATACCCTAAGCGGGTAAACCGCCGCAAGACGCCGCACGGCGCACGCTTTGTAAGAAAGCGTGCGCCGTCCGTTCAGCGGCCGACGGCGTACGCCTGCATCAGACGCGGCGTGGCGGCCGCATGCAGCAGTCCGTCCGCATCACGCGAGGCTGCGGTCAGCCGGCCGACCGACCACTCGGGCAATTCTTCGATCTGGTGGCCGCGCTGGCGCAGGGCCGCAATGACCTCGGCGCCGAAGCTGGCCTCCAACGCCAGATGACCGGGTTTGCGGTCACGCGGGTAGAAGGACGTGGGAAAGTGCATGGTGTGCGACATGGGCAGGTCGATGGCTTCCTGCAGATTCAGGCCGTGGTGCACGTGTCGCAGGAAGAACAGCAGCTGCCATTGTTCCTGCTGGTCGCCGCCCGGCGTGCCGAAGGCCAGGTACGGCTTGCCGTCGCGCAGCGCGAGCGACGGGGTCAGCGTAGTGCGCGGGCGCTTGCCCGGCGCCAGCGTGCCGGGCAGGCCTTCTTCCAGCCAGAACATCTGGGCGCGGGTGTTCAGGCCGAAGCCCAATTCCGGAATGACGGGCGAGGACTGGAACCAGCCGCCGGACGGCGTGGCCGAGATCATGTTGCCCCAGCGGTCGATCACGTCCACGTGCGTGGTGTCGCCGCGCTTGGCCGACGCGCGCATATCGGCAAGGGTCGGTTCGTTCGTGGCGCTGCCCGGCGCCGTGACGGGCGACAGGCGCTCGAGCGTGTCCATGACGCGCGCGACCTGCGCCTCGAAGCCGGGCACCTGGCCGGGCAGCAGGTCGTGCGAGGCGCCCTCCCCGATCAGTTGGCGGCGTTCGGCGTTATACGCGTCGGACAGCAGATGGGCCAGCGGCACATCGATGAAGGCCGGGTCGCCGTAGTAGGCTTCGCGGTCGGCAAAGGCGAGTTTCATGGCCTCGGTCACCCGGTGGATGAACTCGGCGCTGGTGGGACTGACGCCCGCCAGGTCCATGTCTTTCAGGATGGCGAGCGTCTGCAGGAAGACCGGGCCCTGGCTCCAGGCGCCGGCCTTGGCGACCGTGTAGCCGTGATAGTCGTAAGTCAGCGGTTCGTCGTAGCTGGCGGACCAGCCGGCCAGGTCATCGGCCGTGATGACGCCGCGATGGGTGGCGCCGCTTTCGTCCATGACGTCGGTGTTGCGGGCGAAGCGGTCGATCTCGTCGGCGATGAAGCCGCGGTAGAACGCGTCGCGCGCGGCCTCGATCTGGCGCTCGCGGTCGGCGCCGGCGCCCTCGGCGGCTTGCAGCACGCGGGTCCAGGTGCGGGCCAGTGCCGGATTGCGGAACAGCTTGCGGGCCTGCGGCACCTGCCCGCCCGGCACGTAGACCTGGGCGGTCGTCGGCCAGTGGGTTTCGAAGAAGTCCTTCAAGCCGGCAATGGTGTTGGAGATGCGCGGCATCAGGGCATGGCCGTGTTCCGCGTAATAGATAGCGGGTTCGAGCACATCGCGCACGCGCATCGTGCCGTGGTCGCGCAGCAGCAGCATCCAGGCGTCGAACGCGCCGGGGATCACCGTGGCGAGCAGGCCGTTGCCGGGAATGAGCTTCAGGCCTTCGGCGCGGTAGCGTTCCAGCGTGGCCGCGGCGGGCGTGGTGCCCTGCCCGCACAGGACCTCGACCTTGCCGGTGCGGGCCGAATAGAACACGGCCGGCACTTCGCCGGCCGGGCCGACCAGATGGGGCTCGACCACCTGCAACACGAACGCCGAGGCGACGCAGGCATCGAACGCATTGCCGCCGCGCTCCAGCAGCGACATGCCGGCCGAGCTGGCCAGCCAATGGGTGGACGTCACGACACCGAAGGTGCCGAGGATTTCCGGGCGAGTCGTAAACATGGTGGGTCCTGGTGTTGGGATGTAAGACCGATTCGGGTGTCTGACACCGAGACACCCCACAGCAGCAAGTGACGCCATCCGGGACACCGCGGATCCGGCTCCGCCGGTCCGCTGGTGTCGCCCCCTTGAGGGGGCCCGCGTAAGCGGGTACGGGGTGGGCTTATTTCTGTACACCTTTTAGACGGATAAGACCGTCGGGGTAAGGGACGAAGCCGTCCAACTTGGCCTGCACGCCGAACGTCCAGGGCAGGTAGAACAAATAGATGATCGGACGCTGGTCCTGCATCGCGGCCAGGACCTGGTCGTACATGGCGCGGCGCTTGGTGGTGTCGGACTCGGCGCGGGCGTCGTTGAGCAGTTTGTCGACGGCGGGGTCGCAGAATTTGCCGTCGTTCAGGTTGCCCTTGCAGCTCAGGTACTGGTGGATGTTGCCGCTGGGATCGACCCGGCCCGACCAGCCGCTCTGGCCGATCTGGAAGTCGCCGCGGGCCAGCGAGGACTGCAGCGAGGCGAACTCGACCGGACGCAAGGAGATGTCGAAGCCTGCTTCGGCGCCCATGGCCTGCACCAGTTCGAAGACCTGCTGCATGGTCGTGTTGTTGCCGAAGGTGATTTCGACCTTCACGCGGTCGTAGCCGGCTTCCTTCAGCAAGGCCTGCGCCTTCTTGGGATCGCGGCCCGGGCGGTCGAAGGACTTGTTGTAGGCAAAGCTGGCGGGCGGGAACGGCTGGTGGGCGGGCTGGAACATGCCTTCGCCGATCACCTGGTTCAGGACGTCGCGGTCGATGGCCAGATCCAGCGCCTGGCGAACGCGCTTGTCCTTGGCGAGCGGATGGTCGGCGCGCGCGCCGTTGGCCAGGTTCACGGAAATGGACTGGAAGCCCAGGCCGGTGACGGGCGCCAGACGCAGGCTGGCGTCATCCTTGACGGCCTTGGCGTCGCTGGGCGCCACGCGCTCGATGATGTCCAGGTCACCGGCGCGCAGGTTGTTCAGGCGAACGGTATTGTCCGGAATCGGCGTGTAGACGAGGCGGTCGAAGTGGTAATTGGCCGCGTCCCAGTACTTGGGGAATTTCTCGAGCACGATGCGATCGTTCTGCACGCGCTCCTTGAATTGGTAGGGGCCCGAGCACACGGGCTTGCCGCCGGGATCCTTGTCGAAGCTGGCGGGCGAAATCATCATGCCGGCGCGGTCGGACAGCTGCGACAGCAGCGAGGCGTCCGGCTCCGACAGGTTCAGCACCACGGTGTGTTCATCGGGCGCGTCCACGCTGGCAACAGTGGCCAGCTCGCTCTTGCGGTTGCTGTCGGGCAGCGTGCGGGCGCGGTCGAGGTTGGCCTTGACGGCGGCGGCGTTGATGGGGGTGCCGTCATGGAACACGGCATCCGTACGCAGCTTGAAGGTCAGGGTCTTGTTGTCCGGGCCGACGGTCCAGGATTGCGCAAGCTGCGGCACGATCTTCAGGTCGGGGGTGATGTCGACCAGCCTGTCGCACAACGAGGCGAACACGATGCGGCCGACAAAGGTGCGGGCGCGCGCCGGGTCCAGCACATCCGGGTCGTCCTGCAGCCCGATACGCAGGGTGGACTGGGCGTTCGCCAATCCGGTGGCCAGCATTCCCGCCATGGCCATGGCGAGGCAAAGTTTACGCATGAATGATCTCCGTCGATTCCGTCAGGATCTGTCGTCTCGTGCGCGGTGGCACCGCCTGGCTGGGAGCAACAGACCCCGGGACGTGCCGCATCGCCGGGCCCATCCCCCTCGTGCGCACGCTGCTTGTTGTTGGATTCTGCGCCAGGCGCGCGGCGATTGTATAGACCGGCGGGTGGCGCGCCGCCCACTATACGCCCGTGGCGGCCGCCTTGCGGACGAATGGATCAGGGCAGGCGGCAAGGGGCCGAGAAATCGGCCGACGCGGCGACCGTGTCGCGCAGCATGGCGACCAGCGGCCGGGCGTCGTCGCGCCGGTACTGGAACGCGTAGGGCAAGGCGGCCAGTTCGGGCTCACCGTGCAGCACGCGCAGGCTGCCTTCGGCCTGGAGTTTTTCGGCCCAATGGCTGGGCAGCAGCCCCACGCCCGTGCCCTCGATCAGCAGCCCGACGATGGCGCCCCAGTTGTTGCAGCACAGGCGCTCGCCCGCGGCTCCGCGTCCGCCGAGCCAGTCGTCGATGATGCGCGTGGTGCCCGCGCCTTCGGGTAGCGTGACGAGCGGCAGCCGGGCCAGCAAGGCCATCGTCATGCCGGTCTCGGCGGGTTGCAACACCGAGGGCGCGGCGACCCAGGAGAAGTGCGCCTCGCCGATGGGCGAGGACGCGATGCCGGCGCGGGAGGACCGGCCGGCGATCACGGCAAAGTCCAGTTCGCCGTCCGCGACGCGCTGTTCCAGCACCTGGCCGATGTCCACGTACGGCTCCAGCACCAGCTCCGGGTAGGCCGCGCGCACGGCGCGTATCATTCCCGGCAGCCAGGTCAGCGCCGTCAGCTCGCCGACGCCGAAGCGGCAGCGGCCGCGCAGACCCGGCATTTCGGTCATGGAGGCGCGGATCTGGTCGGCCGTGGCAAGCAGCCCGCGCGCTTGCGGCAGCAGGCGCTGGCCCGCGTCGGTCAGCACGGCCTTGTGGCCGCTGCGGTCAAAGAGCGGCTGGCCCAGCCCTTCTTCCAGTTCCGTGATGCGCTTGGACAGCGAAGACACCGACAGATGCAGCCGCTCGGCCGCCACGGCAAAACTGGCGCAGGTGGCGGCCCAGTAGAAGGCCTCGAGCTGCTTGAGCGTCATGGCCGCTGGCTGACGCGGTAGGCGCACCGCCGCGCACCGGCCAGGATGTGTTCTTCGCGCTCGACCTGCACGCCCTCGCCCAGCACCTTGCGAAAGAGTTCCAGCTCGCTGCGGCAGAAGCCCATACAGGCCTTGGCCGCGAAACAGATGGGGCAATGGTTCTCGATGAAGACGAAATCCGCGCCGTCTTCACGCAGTTCCGCCATGTAGCCCTCGGCGCTGCGCACGTCGACCAGGCGCGCGAGCCGCGTCTTCAAGTCCGGCGCGTCCTGCATCGCCTGCTGGTAGACATTGAGCATGGCGCCTTCGCGCACCTGCACCAGCTTGTCGATGCCATCGTCGCCGAACACCTGGCGCACGGCCGCGATCATCTGCACCGTCATCTCGGCGTGCGTGTCCGGGAAGCGCCCATGGCCGGCCTGGGTCAGGAACCAGATCTGGGTGGGCCGGCCGCGGCCGGCGCTTTGGCTTTCGAAGTCGACCAGCCCGTCGGCATGCAGGCGCGTCATCTGCTGGCGCACCGCCTCGGCCGTCACGTCCATGGCGCGCGCGATGACCGCGATGGATTGCGGTCCGCGCGTCTTCAGGGTCATGAGCACGCGGTCCGCAGGCTGGTGCGGGGTCGCGGCGGCCGGGTGGGACAAGCTGTCAGACATGAGAGGTATCGATGCTCCGGAAGAAGGTTCCTATGGTGCCACGGACGGCTCGCAGTGGTCAGCCGGCGCCGGGCTGGCTCGCCGCCACCGCGTCGGCGGGATGGGCCTGCCATCCGCCCCCCAGCGCCTTGTACAGCGCAATGAGGCGCGTGTAGGACTCGGCTTCGGCGACGGCCACGGCGTCCTGGGCGCGCAAAAGCGTACGCTGCGCGTCCAGCACGGTCAAATAGGCCGTGCTGCCTTCGCGGTAGCGCAGCCGGGCCAGTTCCGCGGCTCGTCCGCTGTGCGCGGCGGCCTGCGCCAGACTGCCCAGGCGCTGCTGCGTCTGTCCGTACTCGGCCAGCGCCTCCTCCACCTCCTGCACCGCCCGCAGCACCGCCAGCTCGTAGCGCGCCGCCTCGCCTTCCAGGCGCGCCTGGGCGCC